>JANNXP010000085.1:0-13565 GCA_031409615.1 Haliea sp.
AAGCTGGCGTGTCTACCAATTTCACCATCTGGGCAGAAGCAGATCCTCGCGATACAGACTGGTAGGCGACGAATCTGAGGGCGGCGACTTTACTTTTCCCGCGCGGCTTTGTCAATGCCCGATGATGCGGGGCAGGCTCTCCTCGCGTATACTCCCCCGATACCTGTAAACCCCCACTGATTTTTCTTACGGAAGACCCAAGCCCTATGGCCAAAAAAGGCAAGATTGCCGACCCCCATGCCGCGCGTGAAGCGGCACGCTACGAAAACCCGATTCCCAGTCGCGAGGTTATTCTCGAACTGTTGACTGCGGCAGAAAAACCCCTTGATCACACTGATATCGCCAAGGCGTTGAACCTCGCAGAGCCGGAGCAGGTGGACGCCCTGCAAAAACGCCTGCGGGCCATGGAGCGTGACGGCCAGTTGATGGTCAATCGTCGTGGTGCTTATGGCCTGGTGGATAAAATGCATCTGCTGCACTGTCGCGTGCAGGGTCACCGCGACGGTTATGGCTTTGCCATGCCGCTGGGGGAGGGCGACGACATCTACCTCAGCGCACGGCAGATGCACTTCGTGTTCGATGGCGACGAGGTGCTGGTGCAGGTGACCGGCGAAGACCGCCGGGGGCGCCTCGAAGGCAAGGTGGTCGAAGTGCTGCAGCGCAAGCACAAAACGGTGGTGGGCCGTTACCAGGAGGAGAGTGGCATTGGTTTCGTCATTCCCGATAACGGCCGCCTCACCCAGCAGATACTCATTCCGCCAAAGGAAAAGGGCCTGGTGCGGTCGGGCCAGATCGTCACCGTGGAGATTACTGATTATCCCACCCGCCAGCTCGGCGCCAAGGGTCGTATTGCCGAGGTGCTGGGCGATCACCTTGATCCAGGTATGGAAATTGATGTCGCCATTCGCTCGCACGGGATTCCCTATGAGTGGCCGGAGGAAGTGTTGTCCGAGGCCGCGAGTCTGGAAGCGGAGCCGCTAGAGGTAGACAAGCAACACCGGATCGATTTGCGCAAATTACCGTTTGTCACCATCGACGGGGAAGATGCGCGGGACTTTGATGACGCTGTTTACTGTGAGGAGGCCAAAGGAGGTAGCTGGCGCCTGTGGGTCGCGATTGCGGACGTGTCCCACTATGTGTGGCCAGGCTCGGCGCTTGATCAGGAGGCGGCATTGCGCGGCAACTCGGTCTATTTTCCGGCGCGGGTGGTACCTATGCTGCCGGAGGCCTTGTCCAACGGCCTGTGTTCACTGAAGCCCGCAGTGGATCGTCTGGCGATGGTCTGTGAAATGGAATTGAGCGCTACGGGCGTGCTCACCAAATACCGCTTCTACGAGGCGGTCATCCACTCCCACGCGCGTTTGACCTACACCCAGGTGGGTGAGGTATTGGAGCAGGGCAGTTGCCCGCAGGTGGATCAGCACCGGGTGGTAGATCTCAAGCGCCTGCACAGTCTCTACCATGTGTTGCGCGCGGCCAGGGACAAGCGTGGGGCCATCGATTTCGAGACCGTGGAAACCCGCATCATCTTTGACGAGCACCGCAAAATTGAAGCCATCGTGCCCGTGGTACGCAACGACGCGCACAAGTTGATCGAGGAGTGCATGCTCTGCGCCAACGTCGCCACAGCGCGCTTTTACGATGCTAACCAGTTGCCCATGCTCTATCGGGTGCACGAGGGGCCCAATGAAGACAAACTGGAGGGCCTGCGTAAGTTTCTCGGAGAACTGGGCCTGGATCTCGGTGGCGGCGCCAAACCCACGCCCGTCCATTACCAGCACCTGCTGCTGCAGATCGCTGATCGCGAGGATGCCCACGTGATCCAGACTATGCTGCTGCGTTCACTCAGCCAAGCGGTCTACCAGCCAGAGAATAAGGGTCACTTTGGTCTGCACTACGACGCCTACGCCCATTTCACCTCACCAATCCGGCGCTACCCCGATTTACTGGTACACCGGGGCATACGACACCTCATCCGCAGCGGCGGCAGTGCGAAAGGTGTGCTGCAGATTGAGGGCGCCAAAGCCATCCCGACCCAACAGATATTTCCTTACAACATGCACGCCATGGTCGTCAGCGGCGAACATTGCTCCATGACCGAGCGACGTGCGGACGAGGCCACGCGCGAGGTCAATGCCTGGCTCAAATGTGAATACCTGCTGGAGCATGTCGGCGCTGAGTTCAATGGCGTGATCAGTGCAGTGACCAGTTTCGGCCTGTTTGTGGAACTGCAGGACTTGTACATCGAGGGGTTGGTTCACATCACGGCTCTGCCTGGCGATTACTACAACTTCGACCAGGCTCGGCAGCGCCTGACCGGGGAACGCTCCGGACGCAGTTTCCAACTCGGGGGAGCGGTGCGGGTGCAAGTGGCGCGGGTTGACCTGGACGACCGCAAGATCGACCTGGAGCTGATTGACGCCAATTCCGCGGGTAAGACCAGGGCAAAAAAGCCGGCCGACAAATCTGCCGATAAGCCTGCCGACAAGGACGCCAAAAAGGGTGCCAAGAAGGGCGCCCAGACGGATAAAAAACCGGGTTCTGCCCGTAAATCGAAGGGCAAGACCGGCCTGCGACGGCGCCGCTGAGCGTGCAGTATATCTACGGCATTCACGCGGTGGAGAGCCTGCTGCGCCAGAATCCCAAATCAGTGCAGCGCCTGTTGCTGCAGGCGGGGCGCGCCGATAAACGCGTCACAGCCCTGCTGGAGCTGGCGCAAAATCAGGGTGTGTCCGTGGTGCGCGAGTCGCGCACCGATCTGGACAAAATCGTCAACGCGCGGCATCAGGGTGCGGTGGCTCAGCTGTCGGAGGGTGCGGGGCAGAACGATGCCGCCAGCTCTAACCTATGGTGCGAGGCCGATCTATTGCAGGCGGTGGAGAATAAAGGCGCCCCGGTGTTGATTCTGGTATTGGACGGTATCACTGATCCGCACAACCTGGGGGCCTGCCTGCGCAGTGCCGATGCGGCAGGTGTGGACGCAGTGGTGGTGCCCAAAGACAATTCTGCGGACCTCACGCCAGTCGTGCGCAAGGTAGCCTGCGGTGCAGCGGAAGTGGTGCCTTTCGTCAGGGTCACTAACATCAGTCGTACCCTGCAGGCTCTGCAGGAGCGCGGCGTGTGGCTGTACGGCACCGACGGTGATGCCGAAAAATCCATATATGACAGTGACTTGACCACTTCGCTGGCACTGGTGATGGGCGCCGAGGGGAAGGGCATGCGCCGCCTCACACGAGAGCAGTGCGACTATCTCATCCATCTGCCGATGGCCGGTTCGGTGAGCAGTCTCAATGTCTCTGTGGCGGCGGGTATCGTGCTGTTTGAGGTCGTGCGTCAGCGCGGTGCCTCCGGCAGATAATCTCCTGGCAAATATCTCCTTGTCACTCACTGCCAACTTCGTTAAGATTCGCTCCCTCAAAATTTGCCCGGCTAGTCTAAATGGCCGATTCTCCTTGCTACACCATTTAGTGGGTAGCATTAACCCGTAAGGAGCTTACTGTATGCGACATTACGAGATCGTATTCATGGTCCATCCGGACCAGTCCGAACAAGTGCCCGGCATGATCGAGCGCTACACCACAGCAATCCAGAAAGACGGCGGTCAGGTGCATCGCCTTGAAGACTGGGGGCGCCGCCAGTTGGCCTACCCGATCAACAAAATCCACAAGGCACATTACGTGTTGATGAACGTGGAGGCGTCTAACGACGCCATGGACGAGCTGACCACCACTTTCCGTTACAACGACGCCGTCATCCGCAACCTGGTGATCCGTCGCGATGAGCCGGTCACTGAAGAATCTTTCATCATGAAGGCCGAGAAAGAGAATCGCGAGCGTAAGAGCCGTTACGAGGAACGTCAGGCGGCCGACGCGGCCAGAGCTGAGGTTGTCGAGAGAGAGGAAGGTTCTGTAGGGACTTTCTCCGATGATGATGAGGCGGACGAAGAATAAGTCTTCCCCGTCACGTAACGAAAATTCAGGTTTAGAGGAGAGTCACCATGGCACGTTTTTTCCGTCGCCGTAAGTTTTGTCGCTTTACTGCCGAAGGCACCAAAGAAATCGATTACAAGGATATTGAAACGCTGAAGGCGTATGTGTCCGAGACCGGCAAGATTGTACCCAGCCGTATTACCGGCACCAAGGCCAAGTATCAGCGTCAGTTGGGTACCGCCATCGAGCGAGCGCGGTTCCTGTCCCTGATCCCCTACACGGATTCGCACCTGTAAAAAACGATTGATCCGCGCGATGCCCAGTCGAGGTTGTTCTTGAAGGGCTTGGCAGAATTTGTCATGCGCGGACGCTTGCAGGCGCTGCTGGTGGTAGGGGCTGGCGCGGGCAGCTTGTTGTTTTGCTGGGTCAGCGCTGCCGCATTGGCGCTGGTTACTCTGCGCAAAGGCACGGGACCCGGTGCGTGGTTGTTTATGTGGGCACTGTTGCCGGCGGGTACGGTCCTGTACAGCATGGGAGATAGCGGTCCGCTGGCCTTGCTGGTCGGCACCATGGTGTTGGCAATAGTGCTGCGCACCACGGTAAATCTGCCGCTGGCAGTTCTGGCAGGTGTTGGAGTTGGCGCGGCTACCGGTTTGATCTTGATGGCCTTCTCCGGTGCGTACCTGGACCAGATGGTGGCTTATTTCGGTGAGTTCCTGGCGGGTCTGGAGCAGCAGTGGTCTAAGGGTGGGGAAGTGGTGGAGTTGCCCAGGCCCGGAGCGTCGCAGATAGCGGGAATGCTCGGCGCGGGAACGGCAATGATGTCTGTGCTGTGCCTGCTGTTGGCGCGCTACTGGCAGGCCGCGCTGTATAACCCAGGCGGGTTCGGTGGAGAGTTCAAAGCGCTGCACTACCCGGCGACGGTGAGTTCGGTGTTAGTGGTAGTGACTCTGGCGCTTTTCAGCCTGGGCGTGCAGTACCGCACATGGGCGATGATTTGCCTGATTCCGCTGACGTTCGCGGGGCTGGCGTTAATACACACTCGCATCGAATTACGCGGGCGAGGCAGGGGCTGGTTGACGGGGTTTTACATCGCCTGGTTGATCTTTGACCCGGTAAAATTGGTGGTAGTGTTTTTCGCTATCGCCGACAGCTGGTTGAATTTTCGCCAGCGCTGGTCGAAGGTGCCAGGAACACAAGTTGGAACACAGGCGCGCCAGCGCGACGAGCACGACGAGCACGACGATAGAGACAACAAAGACATTTGAAGTAGTGGGAGAATGCTCCCCGAAGAGAGGAACGTAAGATGGAAATCATTTTGCTGGAGAACATCAGCAAGTTGGGCAAGCTCGGTCAAACAGTGGATGTGAAAGCCGGTTTTGGCCGCAACTATCTCATTCCACAGGGCAAGGCAGTGCGTGCCACTGCAGCCAATACCGCTGCATTTGAAGTACGTCGCGCAGAGCTGGAATCTGCCGCAGCAGGCCTGTTGGCTGCAGCACAGCAGCGTGCCGATACAATCAACGCGCTGGGCCTGATTTCAATCAAGGCAAACGCGGGCGAGGAAGGCAAGCTGTTCGGTTCTATCGGAACCCGGGATATCGCAGACGCCATCGTGGCTCTGGGATGTGAGGTGGATAAGCATGAAGTCCGTCTGCCCAGTGGGGCGCTGCGCGAACTGGGTGAGTACGAAGTTGCTATCCAGGTTCACGGCGACGTTACTGCGCTGGTTGCCGTTGCGGTAATTCAGGAATAAGCGATAGCCCTGTTTGTTCCCTTAGGGGAGCGATCCAACCCCGATAATGCACCGGCCACCCAAGCCGGTGCATTTTTTGTTGCCTGACTATTGCTGCTGCACCTCCAATCGTCAGTGGGAGTGTTTTCACTTCTTCTAATTGCCTATTTCCTATAGTCTGTGTACCCCGTTAAAAATAATTTTAGTTGTTATGGCCGATCCAGATTATCCCAGCAACGTGTCTGAACTTCGCTATCCCGGAGAAGTCGAGGTGGCGCGAATCAAGATGCAGCCGCACTCCGTTGAGGCGGAGCAGTCCGTGTTGGGCGGTTTATTGCTGTCCGCAGATAGCTGGGATGCGGTCGCCGAATCCGTTGGCGCCGGAGACTTCTATCGCCCGGGCCACCGCCTGATCTTTCGCCAGATTGCACAATTGGCCGAGGCCGGTGCGCCGGTGGATGTGATTACCGTGGCGGACAAACTGCAGGCCAGGGCTGAACTGGATGCGGCCGGGGGGTTACCCTATCTGGCGGAGCTGGCCCAGAACACGCCCAGTGCCTCGAACATCCGGGCCTATGCGCAGGTGGTGCGCGAACGGGCCAGTCTACGCAAGCTGATCGAGGCCGCGCAGGAGATCGCTGAGAGCGGGTTCAATCCCGAGGGGCGCAGGTCAGATGAACTGATCGATCAGGCCGAACGCCGCATCATGCAGATTGCCGAAGAGGGGCCCAAGGCGGGTGGTCCTCAGGATATCAATCCGATACTACAGGCGGCTTTGGGGCGCATCGAGGAGCTGTTCCAGTCCGGCGGCGACATCACCGGCCTGAGTACCGGTTTCATCGAGCTGGACAAAATGACATCGGGCTTACAGCCTTCCGACCTGGTCATTGTGGCGGGCCGGCCGTCCATGGGGAAAACCAGTTTCGCCATGAATCTGGTGGAGCACGCGGTGTTGACGCAGAAAAAGCCCATTCTGGTGTTCAGCATGGAAATGCCGGCAGATTCCCTGATTATCCGTATGTTGTCGTCCGTTGGCCGTATCGACCAGACGCGCCTGCGCAATGGCAAGCTGGAGCAGGAGGACTGGCCCAAGCTGAGCGCCGCCGTGACCAAGCTCAAGGATGTGCCCCTGTTTATCGACGATACGCCCGCGCTCACGCCGACTGAGGTGCGCAGTCGCGCCCGCCGGGTCGCGCGCGAGAATGGCGGTCTGGGTATGATCATGGTGGATTACCTGCAACTGATGCAGGTGGCGGGTTCGTCCGACGGCCGTACGGCAGAAATATCGGAGATTTCACGCAGCCTCAAGGCCATCGCGAAAGAGTTCAAGGTGCCGATGGTGGCTTTGTCCCAGTTGAATCGTTCTCTGGAGCAGCGCCCCAACAAACGGCCGGTGAATTCGGACCTGCGCGAATCGGGGGCGATTGAGCAGGATGCCGATCTGATCATGTTTATCTATCGCGATGAGGTGTACCACGAGGAGTCACAAGAAAAGGGAATCGCTGAAATTATCATCGGCAAGCAGCGTAACGGTCCTATTGGTATCTGCCGCCTGGCCTTTATCAGCCATTACACCCGGTTTGAGAATCTCGCACGCGGCTCCTACGATGAATACAAATCCTAAAGGTTTTCAACACGGTGCTCTGCACTTGAGCCAGATACCAGAGCGGGTTTGTTCGCGCGCCGAGACCTGATGACCACACAGCCGCCCATAGAGTCTCTGCGGCTGAGCATTGCCGATCCAATGCAGTTGTTCAATTCCATGGATCCTGCGCCGTTTCATGAGCGTGATCTCGATTCCGATGTGGTCGACTATATTGTCGATTGGGTGCAGGAGCTTGCATCGAATGCGGCGCTGCAACTGGTGGTCACCCTACAGAACACAGGGGCAGCGACGCTCGATGCGGATTTATTGCGCGATGCCGTCCATACGAGTTTCCGGCGGCGTGCATTGGCAAGTCGGCGTCGATTGAGAAGAAAGCTCAGGGAAGGTCGAATCAGCATGATCATCGGAATGGCCTTTCTGGCAGCGGCCGTTTTTGCTAGCAATTCCCTCAGGGGAATGATTGCCAATGAAAACTATGCCTGGCTGTTGCAGGAGAGTGTGATCATCGGCGGCTGGGTCGCCTTGTGGCATCCGTTGAATATTTTTCTCTATGACTGGTGGCCGATCCGGGCGGAGACACGTTTGTTCGAGCGGCTTAGCGAGATGCAGGTACAGGTAGCTCATACGCGCAACGATTAAAGACCGGTTTGCTCCCGCAGTTTATGTAATCGGGCGAGCTGTTCCTCACCCGAAAGAGGTTCAGGGGGTTTTCGCTCCAGCGCTGCAGGCTCCAGTATTTCGAGTGATTCACCGCGCAACACGCGCGCACAGTACCCGTCGTAGTGCTCCTTGAATACCGGCCAACTGCTGCGCTCGGTGTTGTTAGCCAGAAAGTACCAGTCGCTGTCGCGCCCGGCCAGGTAGACGGCCGGATGACTCCAGGCCTGTGCGGACTTCGGTGAGGGCGCGCGGCACGCTTCCACATATGCATTGTGAGCGGCCGGCAGGCCGAGGTCGGCCAAGCCCTGCTGGCAGCATTCCAGCATCCTGTTCAATGTGGGCAGGTATTCGCTGTGCTCGATCGCGTGTCGGGCACCTTTGAGAATATGTTCTACGGGATAGTCCGAGAGCGACTCCAGCCACAGTTTTTTAATCTGGCGCAGCTGCTCGGCATCCGCGAAGGCAGCGTAATATTGATTGTGGTAGTTCAGCCGGAACAGGGCAAATATCTGGTTGAGCGCATCGACATGCGCCTCGGTCGCCAGCCTGCGGCTCGTCTCACTCTGCCCAGGACGTGTCGGTGAGGTCTTGCTGGAGGCTGCGATCCCTTGTGCGACCTGTTGGATGAGTTCCCTGCTGTCCGCCATGAGTGTGTCCCGCTTGTTCGATCTGGTGACGTTTGGCCCAGTGGTGCTTCACGTGCTGTATGTATTTGCTGTTCCAGGACGTATGCGCCTGGTTGCTATCTTTCCAGTATACGATGAACTCCGGGAGCAGGGAGCGCGCAAATTCCGTGTCGATATGCGACAGGCGCAGAATATCAAAGACATCCTCGGACGGTTGCCACTGCTCGGTGATACGTTTGGGCTCGGTGCTGTGCTCCAGGCTGGATGTGTATTTGGCCCACTGGATGCGAATATGCTGGATAAATTTTGAATTGAGTTCCTTGGGATTGGTGCCGCGCTCGCGCCAGTACAGGATGAACTCGGGGATCGCCTCTTCGATAAAGTCGCGCTCTATCTCTCCCCGCTCCATGATTTCCAGTGCATCGGCACTGGGGCGCCAGTGATGATCCAGCGTAGTCGTTGGTGGGACACGGAATGCCTCAGCCTGGTGTTGTTGGTGGCGCCGCCAAATAGCAATGATGTGCTGCCGGAACTTGTTCTCCCAGGCGTGGCTGGTTTCGCCGCGCTCGCGCCAGTAAAAGATGAAATCTTCCAATTGGTCCAGAGCGAACTGGCGCGGTATGTTGTGGTTCATGCCCATTAACTGCAGCAGATCCTCGCTCGGCGACCAGTGTACGGGTAGCAGTGCCGCGCTGCGTCTTTCCGGCACGGCTGGATGCAGGGCAGGCGCGGCAGGTCGGCTCGCCGATGACGTGGGTTCGTTCATGGCAAACACCAGTCTCTCTGCCGTATGCAGTGGCGGAGAGTCGAGCAACAGCACGCCCTTGTCCGCCAGGCTGCGGCTGATGCGCTGCAGATCCTCTACGCTCCAGAACGGGAGGGTGCGCAGCAGGTAGGCACGCTCGATGCTGAGCCAGGCATGGTGGTTGCGTATCTGGGAGCCGTGGTGATCAAACAATTGCTGCAGGTGTTGCAACAAAATGGCCTCCTCCAGCCCAATGGTCGCTGCCAGCAATGGGGAGAAGAGCAGCTGGCGTTCGGGGATGAGGGAGAAATCTGACATCGTGGTACCGGAAACTCTTCGCAAGTTTGGTAGGATACCGCAGGCTGGGGCTTTTAGCCCGTTTGGATGACTTATGGCAAAACAAAAAACCGCATTTGTGTGTAATGACTGCGGCTCCGATTATGTGAAGTGGCAGGGCCAGTGCAATGACTGCGGGGCCTGGAACACGTTGACCGAGGTTAAACTCGGTCCACAGCAGGGTTCGGGCCGAGCCGGTGCCCAAGTGGCTGGCAAACGGGCCGGCTTCGCCGGGACACTGGCCAGTGCCCGGGTGCTCAAGGACATCGACCTGCACGACCTGCCGCGCTTTTCCTCCGGGGCAGAAGAGTTCGACCGCGTGTTAGGCGGAGGGTTGGTGCCCGGTTCGGGCATTCTGATCGGGGGCTACCCGGGTGCCGGCAAGAGCACACTGCTGTTGCAGACCATGTGTCACCTGGCGCGCAGCATGGAGGCCTTGTACGTCACTGGCGAGGAGTCGCTGCAGCAAGTGGCCATGCGCGCCCAGCGCCTGCAACTGCCCACGGACCGACTGCGCCTGATGTCGGAAACCAATGTCGAGGCGATCGTCGCCGCCGCGCAGGAACTAAAGCCGAAAGTGTTGGTGGTGGATTCCATTCAGGTGGTGCACACCGATGACATCGCCTCTGCCCCGGGCAGCGTCTCGCAGGTGCGCGAATGCGCCGCCTACCTGATCCGCTATGCCAAGCAGACCGGAACGGTATTACTACTGGTGGGCCATATCACCAAGGATGGTTCCCTGGCCGGCCCCAAGGTGCTGGAGCACATGATCGACTGCTCTATCCTGCTCGAAGGTAGCGATGATGCCCGTTTTCGTACCCTGCGCGGGCAAAAAAACCGCTTCGGCGCGGTCAACGAGCTGGGCATCTTCGCCATGACCGAGCAGGGCATGCGCGAGGTCAAAAACCCCTCGGCCATTTTTCTCGAGCGCGGCAGCGAGCCTGCTTCGGGCAGCGCCGTGATGGTGGTGTGGGAGGGCACCCGGCCGCTATTGGTCGAAATCCAGGCACTGGTCGACGATAGCCAAATGGGCAAACCGCGCCGGGTGGGGGTGGGGCTGGAACAAAAACCGCTGGCCATGCTGCTGGCCGTGCTGCATCGTCACGGTGGCCTGCAGGTGGGTGACCAGGACGTGTTCGCGAACGTGGTGGGCGGAGTCAAGGTACTGGAGACCAGCGCTGACCTGGCTCTGCTGCTGGCCATTGTGTCGAGTTACCGTGACAAGATCCTGCCGCGTGATATGGTGATTTTCGGGGAGGTGGGTTTATCCGGTGAAATACGCCCTGTGCCCAACGGCCAGGAGCGCTTGGCGGAGGCCGCCAAACATGGCTTTACTCGCGCCATTGTGCCCAAGGGTAACGCGCCCAAGGGGCAGATCAAGGGGATGCAGGTGACTGCCGTCGCGAAATTGGCCGATGCGCTGGCGGCGCTGGACTAACTGCCCAACTGGGCGAGTTCTTCTTCGAGTGTGGCAATGTCCATATGGGCTTGCAGCACTTCCAGCAGCGGCTCCATATTTTCGCGATCTACATGCTGCACGGCAAACCCGAGCCGACCGGCTTCCACATGCTGTAGGTAGGCATGTAATTCCAGGGTGCTGTCTTCGTCAAGATTGATGATCAGGGTAAAGGGCTCGTTGTACTGCGCGTCCCAGTGTTCCGGTTGATCGGTAGCGACGCCGGTAAGTGAAATATCGATGAGACGTTGCTGCCACATACTTCCACCCTGGTGCACCTCTACGGGCAGTGCCAGCTCGACGCGGGTGAAGCGACGTTTCTCATGATGAAATTTTGACATGACGATGCTCTTGCTACTCAGGTTCTGGTTCAACTATAACGCCGCCCACGTTTGAATGCGAGATCAGCGGCGCTATTGTGTGTGGCTGCAGGGAGTTAACATCCTCCACCGTCAGCTTTACTTGAGCTTGCGATACTTCAATCGCTGCGGTTGATCGGCGGCAGCACCGAGGCGCGTTTTCCGCTCCTGCTCGTAGTCGGTGAAGTTGCCCTCGTGAAACACCACGCCGCCGTCATCTTCATAGGCGAGAATATGCGTTGCGATGCGGTCCAGAAACCAGCGGTCGTGTGAAATCACCATGGCGGAGCCGGGGAAAGCCAGCAGCGCTTCTTCCAGCGCCCGCAGAGTCTCCACATCGAGGTCATTGGTAGGCTCATCCAGCAGCAACACATTGGCACCTTGTTTGAGCAGCTTGGCCAGATGCAGGCGGTTGCGCTCCCCGCCCGATAGATCCTTGACGAATTTCTGCTGGTCCGAGCCCTTGAAGTTGAAGCGCCCCACATAGGAGCGCGAGGGCACCTCGTAGTTGCCGATGCGGATAATGTCCAGACCGTCGGAGAGTTCTTCCCATACCGTCTTGCTGCCATCGAGGTCATCGCGGGACTGATCCACGTATCCCAGGCGCACGGTTTCGCCGACATTGACTGCGCCGCCGTCAGGCTGCTCCGCCCCCATGAGAATTTTAAACAGGGTGGATTTACCCATGCCGTTGGCGCCGATGATACCCACGATACTGCCCTTGGGTACGGTGAAGCTGACGTTATCGAACAGCAGTCGCTCGCCGAAACTTTTGGACAGCTTGCTCACTTCGATCACGCTGTCCCCAAGACGTGGACCGGGCGGGATGTAAATCTCGTTCGTTTCGTTGCGGCTCTGGAATTCCTGCGACTGCAAATCCTCGAAACGCTGCAAGCGCGCCTTGCTCTTGGCCTGGCGTCCTTTGGGGTTGCTGCGCACCCATTCCAATTCCGCCTTGATGGCTTTCTGGTGCGACGCCTCCTGACGTTTTTCCCGCTCCAGGCGCTGCTCCTTGGCGTGCAGCCAGTCCGAGTAATTGCCCTCGTAGGGAATGCCGCGGCCGCGGTCCAGCTCCAGAATCCAGCCTGCGGCATTGTCCAGAAAGTAGCGGTCGTGGGTGATCGCCACCACGGTGCCTGGGAAATCGTGCAGGAAACGCTCCAGCCACGCCACGCTCTCTGCGTCCAGGTGGTTGGTCGGCTCGTCCAGCAGCAACATGTCCGGGTTGGAGAGCAGCAGGCGGCACAGCGCTACTCGGCGGCACTCGCCACCCGACAAAGTTGCAACGTTAGCGTCCCAGGGCGGCAGGCGCAGTGCGTCCGCGGCCACCTCTAACGTGTGATCGAGATTATGCGCGTTGGTCGCCTGAATGATGTCCTCCAGTCGCGCCTGTGCCTTGGCCAGCGCGTCAAAGTCTGCATCCGGCTCGGCGTAGTCGGCATAGACCTTCTCCAGCGCGGCCAACGCGTCGATGGCCTCCTGTACACCTTCCTCCACGTTGCCACGCACGTTCTTGTCCGGGTTGAGATGCGGCTCCTGCGGCAGATAACCGATCTTGATCCCCGGCTGCGGGCGCGCCTCGCCCAGAATGTCACTGTCCAGTCCCGCCATGATGCGCAGCAGGGTCGACTTGCCCGATCCATTCAGGCCCAGGACGCCAATCTTGGCGCCGGGAAAAAAAGACAGGGAGATATCCTGCAGGATGGTTTTCTTGGGCGGCACGACCTTGCCAACCCGATTCATGGTGTAGACGTATTGCGCCATGGGTCCTACTCGGTTGTTGTTCGCAGCGTCGGATTCTAGCAGCAAACCTGGAAAAAGGTGGCAGTGATAAAGCGCATGCAACCGACAGTCTGGCAGCAGCGTCGATAGTAGCTGCGCGCCACGGTAGCGTCACGAGTGGGCGTGGGGTATCAACCGAACGTGGCGCTACCGTGGCGCGCAGCGGATAAAAAAAGGTAGATCTCTCAGTCTAGCGGGCTCGGGCGTCGGGTGTGCAATTCGCCCGATTTCCTCGATAGTGGCAGGTAGATCATTTGATGAGACGGGCTCGGCCGCCGGGAGTGCAAATCGCCCGCTTCCCCGATACTCGCGGACGATTTGCACTCCCGAC
>JANNXP010000086.1:0-9832 GCA_031409615.1 Haliea sp.
CCCAAATTTTTTCCCATCGGCAATTGACACGCAACAGCATCCCCAACAAAATTGCGACCTTTTTTGGGGAACACTCCCGAAACGATTGCCAGCAGCTTGTCAGGGGCCTCTATCCTGAGGTCGATAAGGCATTGAATGTTCTGGGTCATTTCGGAGACGCCAGATTAACCGGCACAGGGGCCTGTGCATTCATCAGCTTCGACAATGCGACGCAGGCCAGAAAGGCCAGCAAACAGTTGCCAGGCGAGTGGACGAGCATCCTCGCCCGAGGCGTAAACGCTTCACCTTTACCACTAGAATTAGACTAGTCCGACAGATTGTTTGGGGTGTCGCCAAGCGGCAAGGCACCAGGTTTTGATCCTGGCATTCGGAGGTTCGAATCCTCCCACCCCAGCCATACAGGCGGCGCCATATGCCACGGGGCATATGGCACTTTTTTCCGCAGTTTTTCGCGAGAAACCTGAAGGTAGAGCGCAGTGTCCTCAAAAATGATGGTTTTTACGGGAAACGCTAACCCGGAGCTGGCCCAGAAAGTCGCAAGCAGACTGTATTTGTCTCTGGGCAAGGCAGATGTCGGCAAATTCAGCGACGGTGAAGTGGCCGTCGAGCTGAACGAAAACGTGCGGGGCAAGGATGTTTTCGTCCTGCAATCCACCTGTGCGCCGACCAATGACAACCTGATGGAACTGGTGGTTATGATCGACGCTCTGCGCAGGGCATCGGCCACACGCATCACTGCGGTAGTACCGTACTTTGGATACGCCCGACAGGACCGGCGAGTGCGCTCGGCCAGAGTTCCCATCACGGCCAAAGTGGTGGCTGACATGATGGTCACCGTCGGCGTTGACAGGGTGCTGACTGTCGATTTGCATGCGGAGCAGATACAGGGCTTTTTTAAATGCCCGGTGGACAACGTGTATGGGTCTCCAGTGCTGATCGACGACATCGAGACGTGCAACTACGAGAACCTGATCGTGGTTTCTCCAGATATAGGCGGTGTCGTCAGGGCCCGAGCGATTGCCAAGCAGTTGAATGGCGCTGATCTGGCGATCATTGATAAACGACGCCCCAAATTGAATGAGGCCCAGGTAATGAACCTGATCGGGGAGGTGGATGGCCGCACCTGCCTGTTGGTAGACGATATGGTTGACACAGCCGGCACTCTTTGCAAGGCCGCCGACGCCCTCAAGGAAAGGGGTGCAAACAAGGTCGTCGCCTACTGTACACACGCAGTACTGTCGGGCAATGCCCTGCAAAATATAGAGAACTCCCAGCTCGATGAGCTGGTGGTAACGGACACGATTCCATTGCGTGCCGAGGCGAGGAACATTAAGAAGATTCGCCAACTCACGATTGCCGACCTGCTGGCTGAGTCCATGCGCAGGGTCGCCAATGAGGAATCGATCAGCGCGCTGTTTCAGTAGAAACAGCGTATACACCCACTCATTACCGCATCGGTCGCAGGTGCTGTAGTGACTTATCAAAGGAGTCACGACAATGTCTGACCAATTTGAATTGAATGCAGAAGTGCGAACTGACCTGGGGAAAGGTGCGAGCCGCCGCCTGCGTCGTTTCGATGGACTGGTCCCGGCCATCATCTACGGTGGCGATAAGGCCCCTCAACCGCTTAGCCTGAACCGCAAGGACTTGGAAAAGGCGCTGGAAAATGAGGCCTTCTATTCCCACGTCCTGATCGTCAACGTCGGCAACGACAAGGAAAAAGCGATTCTCAAAGATATGCAGCGTCACCCCGCCAAGAACCGTGTCACGCATGTGGATTTTCTGCGCATTGACGACAACGTGGCGATCAGGGTGCACGTGCCGATTCACTTCCTCAATGAAACTACCTGCTACGGCGTGAAAACCCAGGGTGGCATGATCCAGCACCAGGCTACAGACATCGAAGTACAGTGTCTGCCGGCTGTTATTCCCGCGTTCATCGAAGTGGATATGTTGGCGGTGGAAACTGGCCAGATTATTCACCTGTCTGACATTACCCTGCCTGCAGGTGTGATCTCCGTCGCGCTGGCCCTGGGTGAGGATCACGACTTGGCGGTCGCCTCTGTCATCGCACCCAAAGGTGGCGACGACGAGGTTCCGGCAGCTGCGGGATCCGGGTCTGTAGAAGGCACCAACGGAAACTAAGTCCCCCGCTGGCGGCGCTCACCACCGCGATATTCGCATTGACTGCGATAACGCTCATTGTGGGACTGGGCAACCCCGGTAGCGAATACCGGGGTACTCGCCACAATGCCGGTGCAGATTTTGTGGCAGCGCTCGCCAGGCACTGTGGGTGTTCTCTGCAGCTGGAATCCAGGTTTCACGGTCTAACCGGGCGGCTTACCCTATCCGGACACGATCTGCGCCTGTTAATTCCGAACACGTTTATGAATCGCAGTGGCATGTCGGTGACCGCGATGGCCGGGTTTTTCAAGATCGCGCCTGAGCAGATTCTCATCGCGCACGATGAACTGGATGTCCCGCCCGGCTGCGCGCGCTTTAAGCAGGGCGGCGGACACGGCGGACACAACGGTTTGCGGGATATCATTCCCGCGCTGGGCAACAATCAGGATTTTCATCGCCTGCGCATCGGTATTGGGCACCCGGGCCACGCTTCGCGCGTCACCGGCTACGTTCTGGGCGCTCCATCACCGGCCGATCGCGAACGCATCGATGCGTGCATCGATGAAGCGCTCGCCGCCCTGCCCCTGCTGCTGGACGGTGACAGCACCAAGGCAATGACCCGATTACACAGTTTTAGCGCAGCCTGAGCTGCCTACACAATCAGGAATAAGGTATGGGCTTCAATTGCGGAATCGTCGGCTTACCGAATGTCGGTAAGTCCACCCTGTTCAACGCGCTGACCAATGCCGGCATCGGCGCGGAGAACTTTCCCTTCTGCACCATCGAGCCCAACGCCGGGATTGTCCCGGTACCCGATCCACGGCAGCGCAGGATCGCGGACATCGTCAAACCGCAGAAGGAAATCGCCACCACGATGGAGTTCGTCGACATCGCCGGACTGGTGGCCGGCGCCTCCAAAGGCGAGGGCCTGGGCAACCAGTTTCTGGCCAACATTCGCGAGACCGACGCTATAGCCCATGTGGTGCGCTGCTTTGCAGACGACAATGTTATTCACGTGTCCAATAAAATCGACCCCAGGGCCGATATCGAAACTATTAACACCGAATTGGCGCTGGCAGATCTGGAGAGCTGCGAAAAGCAACTGCAGAGGGTTATCCGCACCGCCAAGGGCGGCGACAAGGATGCCATGGCGATGAAGACCTTGCTGGAAAACAAGCTCCTGCCCCATCTCAACGAGGCCCGGCCCGTGCGCTCCCTCGCGCTCAATGAAGACGAGCGCGCACTGGCCAGGCAACTGTTTCTGCTCACCGGTAAGCCCACCATGTACATCGCCAACGTCGACGAAAACGGGTTTGAGGGCAACCCTTATCTGGACGTGGTGAGAGACATGGCGGCGCAGGAAAATGCCGTCGTCGTTGCCATCTGTAACAAGCTGGAAGCGGAGATAGCAGAACTCGCTGACGAGGAGCGCCTGGAGTTTCTGCAGGAGCTGGGCATGGACGAGCCCGGATTGGACCGCGTCATTCGCGCCGGTTATGAACTGCTGCACTTGCAAACCTATTTCACCGCCGGCGTGAAAGAAGTGCGCGCCTGGACGGTGAAAGTCGGCGCTACTGCCCCGGAAGCCGCCGGCGTCATCCACACCGATTTCCAGAAGGGCTTCATCCGCGCCGAAGTCATCAGCTATGACGACTTTATCAAGCACGGTGGCGAACAAGGTGCCAAGGACGCTGGACGCTGGCGCCTGGAGGGCAAGGATTACGTAGTGCAGGATGGCGACGTGGTGCACTTTCGCTTCAACGTATAGTGCGGCCCGCATAGCCATGTGGAATCTTGACTTGCCCGGTCAAAATGCGCAAAATGCGCGCCTCTTCGGGACCACTGGTCCCCACAACCGATTATGGCTACGTAGCTCAGCTGGTTAGAGCACAGCATTCATAATGCTGGGGTCGGTGGTTCAAGTCCACCCGTAGCTACCATATTCCCCTGATGCTGATCGGTCTCAACACATAAGTAGCATAGTGTCGTGGGTTACCCGCCGGTGAGAACGTGGCTTGGGCTTTACGCTCAGCCAAGACACCTCCACAGTACTCAATAGAGCCTGTGCGAGAGCAACCTATCTGCCGCTACCATCTCGCTTGCCCAGCAAACTGCTGTGGCAACCAGTCATAGTTAAACTGCTGACGCCCGACATGGTATCGTAGGCTTGATTTAGGTTTGAGGGCAGCTGAATGTGGTCGACGGCAGTCTACGTGGGAGTGGTACTGCTCCACCTGGCGTTCATGGGTCGAGCTATCTTGCGCCCACATCGTGATCCGGAGTCGCGTATCGCCTGGGTGGTCGCCATCGCCGTGCTACCGATGGTCGGCATCGGGGCCTATATTTTGTTTGGCGAGACCAACATCGGCCGTAAACGCGCGGAGCGTGCGGCGGACGCACTGGCGACCATGCCGCCGGCAATTCCCATGCAAGCAGGGCACGAAAGCTGGATGCGGCCCGACATACCCGAGCGCATCGAACCCTTGTTCCGCCAGGGCCAAACCATCAACGGCTTTGCGCCGGTGGGCGGCAACTCGGCGCATCTGATGGCCGACTCCAATAGCGCGATCGATACCATCGTGGCCGACATGGACGCCGCCACAGACCATATTCACCTGATTTTCTATATCTGGCTGGAGGACAACAACGGCCTCAAGGTGGTTGCCGCACTCAAGCGCGCCGCCGCCCGCGGCGTAAGTTGCCGCGCCATGGCCGATGGACTGGGCTCACGCGCCATGCTTCGCTCAAACAGCTGGCAGGAAATGCGGGATGCCGGTGTACAAGTTGCGGAAGCACTGCGCATCGGACATCTGCTGATGCGCGTGGTACGCGGTCGTATCGATCTGCGTAACCATCGCAAAATCATCGTGATCGATAACCGGATCACCTACTGCGGCAGCCAGAACTGCGCCGATCCGGAGTTTCGGGTAAAACCGAAGTTCGCTCCCTGGGTGGATGCACTGATCCGTTTTGAAGGGCCGATCGCGAGGCAGAACCAGCACATTTTCATTGGTGACTGGATGAGCTGCGTCGACGAGGACATCCGCTGCATTCTCGAGCAACCCATTCACGTCAGTGGTTCCGGATTCGCCGCACAGGTAATTGCGACGGGTCCGACGATGCGCGACTCCGCCATGCCTGAAACGTTTGAGACACTGATGTATGCAGCACGTCATTCGCTAACCATCACCACGCCCTATTTCGTACCCAAAGAATCCATGCAAGCGGCGCTGTGTGCCGCCGCTCACCGTGGAGTAGTTACCACTCTCATACTGCCAGGGCGCAACGATTCCTGGCAAGTAGCAGCCACCAGCCGCAGCTATTATCAGGACCTGCTGGAAGCCGGAGTAAATCTGTACGAGTTCGCCGGCGGCTTGCTGCATACCAAATCAGTGACTGTAGACGATGACATTACCCTGATCGGTTCGGCCAACATGGACCGTCGCAGTTTCGACCTGAACTATGAGAACAACATTCTGTTCTGCGACAAGGCATTGACCGGCGAGATGCAACACCGTCAGCGGGTTTATCTCGACGCGTCACGCCAAGTGAGTATGGCAGATGTCACTGCCTGGTCGCTGGGGCACCGTCTGTGGAATAACGCAGTGGGCATGATGAGTCCGCTGCTGTGACGCAAGTGTAGGTGCACACCTTCAGATACCCGCAGCACCGGGATGCAAGATGGTAGTTTGTCAGCGCTTTCATATTACCGAATATTTCGATAATTGGGTGGGAGGGCCCGGTTATGCTGGAAGCCGTACCAGGTAGCGAGGGCGCTGAACGCGTGCTGATGTTTCTGGCCGCCAGAACTACAGGAAGATTTGCACTATAACCGTAGGCCTCCGCGGCGCACCGGCAAACTGCTGTGATGAAAATAGGCCGACTCAGTCGCGCGGAACTGGCCGCGGTAGTCGTCGAGACTTCGGCAGTAGCGGGAATCGACGTGGTATTGGTCGGAGGGTCGTGTGTGTGGGTCTACACCAACGAACGATTTGGTTCGTTCGACCTCGGCTTCATCGACCTGACTTACACACGCAAGAAGGCGATTGCGACGGCATTGTCTCGCATCGGCTTCAAAACAAAAGGATCGACTCGTTACTTTGAGCACAAGGATTCCCAATGGGTCCTGACATTTCCTACCGCGCCGCCAGCGGTGAGCCATGAGCAAATAAAAAGCTCGCAAGTGGCAGAACGGGTTACTGGTGTAGGCACAATAGAGCTATTGAGCCCAACCGACTGCGTCAAGGATAGACTGCTCAACTATTATGAATACCAGGACGAGCAGTGTTTGGAACAAGCGAAAGAGGTCGCCAGGTAGCACCCGCTCAATGGGTCTTCCCTGAAACAGTGGCATCAAGGGGAAGGCTATACGGATCGCTTTCAATCGTTTAGGAAGCAGATAGAATCAGCAGGGCAAGCATAAGAGTACAGGAGACCCAATGCCATGCGAGCAACGAACGGATTGATGATGTGCCTTGTGGTAGTAGCGGCGGCGTTAACAACCGCCTGCAGTGATTCCAGTGATTCCAGTGATTCTCAGGTCACCCTGATGCCATTGTCTGATCGCTATGAACTCAGCAGTGCCGACAGCGTTCCGGAGGGTGTCGCGTTTGATCCCCAAGAGCGCGCGTTCTATGCCACCAGCCTGCAGGGCGGCAGCATCGTGCGCATCGACGCCGCCGGTCACGAATCCGTTTTTCGAGCGGCCGACAACCGCGCACAACTGCTTGGCGCCAAAGTCGACGCCCGCCAGCGACGCTTGTGGGTCTGTGCCCGGCAGGTCGATGGCACTGACAACCGTGTCTGGGTGTTCGACCTTGCAACGGCTCTGCTGGAGATGGAATTTCTGCTGGGCGCGTTGACCACCGATGGTTCCTGTAATGACCTGGTGCTGGACACTGCTGGCGTAGCCTATGTGACCGACTCCGCCAACCCTTATGTGTATCGACTGGATCCGGCAACCGGTACCGGCAGCATCCTGGCCACAGATCCGCTGCTGGACGACATCACTGGCGCCGGCCTCGGGCTGAACGGTATTGCCCTCACCCCCGACGAGAGCGCATTGATTGTCGGCAAATTCGTGCCGGCATCGCTGCTGCGCATCAGCCTGCCTGATGCCGATAGTATCGAACCCATCGTACTCACCGGCGACACCCTCCCGCCCCCCGACGGCCTCGTCGTGTTGGATGGCGACCTGTACACCGTGTCGAATGACAGTGTCAGCCGGGTGCGTCCAAACGCGGACTTCAGTGCGGGCGATGTGGTGACGGTGGCACAGCAGCAGAGCGGGCTGTCCACGGCGACTGCTGCAGGGTCCGAACTCTATGTGATAAAAAGTGAGGTCCTGAATTTTGTGCTGCGTCGGCCACTGGATACACCGTTCGAGATTTTTCGTGTTGATCGCGATGCATTTTAGTCGCATGCGCCCGAGGTATCACGGTGAATAAGCTCGCCAACTATCGCGATAAGGTCTATCAGCGGCTATTTAGAACAGTGGCAGTGCCCGATGATCTGGCGTCAGTGACTGATATCGATACCAGAGCGGAGGTTGATCCCCACAGTGCCGACCTCGATCCGGCCGCGGTGGATGCAATCTGGGAAGCATGCCAGAACCTGTACCGCAGCGGCGTCTATCCGCTGCTCTCGTTGTGTGTGCGACGTCGCGGCAAGATCGTACTCAACCGCAGTCTGGGCCATTCCCGTGAAGGTGAGGTCGGCTCGGTCACGACACCGATTTGCCTTTATTCCGCCTCCAAGGCGGTCACTGCTGTGTTGGTGCATTTGCTGGCGGAACAGGGCGAGGTCAACCTGCTGAATCCGGTGAGCTACTACATACCGGCCTTCGCCGCAAAAGGTAAGGGCAGTATTACGCTACTGCAGTTGCTCACCCACAGGGGCGGCATTGCGACTGTACCCGACGATATCGAACTGGAGTTGTTGTATGACCACGATGCCGCGCTACAGTTGATCTGCGACGCACAGCCGGCCGACCACCAGGGCCGCGTTCAGGCCTATCATGCCATCACCACGGGCTTCATCTTCAATGAGCTTATCAAGGTAACCACCGGGCTCGACGCGCAGCAGTACCTGAACCGGTACATTCGCAAACCCATGGGCATGCGCTATTTCCGTTATGGCCTGAACCAACGTGACCAGGCCCGTGTCGCAATCAATACCTGCACCGGGCTGGACAACCCCCTGATCAACCGCGCAGTCGCCGGTATACTCGGCGCGCACCCGGATCAGGCCGTGGCGATGACCAATGACCCGCGCTTCTACCGCGCGGTCATACCCTCTGCCAATCTGTTCGGCACCGCCGAAGAAGTCAGCCGCTTCCACCAGATGCTGCTCAACCACGGCCAGTGGCAAGGCAAACGAATTCTTGATCCCCTGACCGTAGACCGGGCGACGCGCTCACAGGGAAAGTTTGTGCTGGACAAGACCCTCAAGCTACCCATGCGTTACAGTGCCGGCTTCATGCTGGGTGGTTCGCCCAGAGGAATGTATGGCAAGGATACACAGTACGCCTATGGCCACCTGGGTTATGCCAATATTCTTTGCTGGGCTGATCCGCAGCGGGACATCGCCGTCAGCCTGATGAATACCGGCAAGCTCGCCGTCGGCCCGCACCTGAAGGCCCTGCATGTGCTGTTAGGCACAATCTCAGCACAATGCTACCCGCTGGTCGACATGGAAGGTGATGTGCCGCGCTACCACCGGCACATGAAAGCCAGATGAGAACCAAGGCATGAATACCGCACAGTACAACCAGCACATCCTGCTCGCGGCGCGACCCAGCGGTAACATCAAACCGGGTGATTTTGAGGTCATCGATGTACCCATGCCTGTCCCGAGTGCGGGTGAGGTGCTGGTAGAGGTCCGCTACCTGGCGGTGGAACCGGCCATGAAAGGCTGGATGGAAGCGCGGGTGGACTATGTCGCCCCGCTGCAGATCGGCGACGTGATGCGCGGCCAGGGTGCGGGTGTCGTACTGCAATCGGACAACCCCAAGCTGCCGGTGGGGACGATGGTCACGGGGCCCTTCGGCTGGCGCCGCTATCTGGTCAGCGATGGTCGTTCTGTCCCTCTGCGACCAGTGCCCGACGCCGTATCCGCCGCTACTGCCCTGAACGTGCTCGGCATTACCGGCATCACCGCCTGGTTCGGTATGCTGGAGATTGGCAGGCCGCAAGCAGGCGAAACCGTACTGGTGTCCGGCGCTGCCGGTGCCACTGGCTCGATTGCCGGGCAGCTGGCGCGCATTGCTGGTGCGCGGGTTATCGGAATCGCTGGCGGGAAGGACAAATGTGCCTGGCTGGTCTCCGATCTCGGCTTTGATGCCGCTATCGACTACAAGTCTGAGGATACCGCCGCGCGCGTCGCCGCGTTGTGTCCCGAGGGATTGAATGTCTACTTTGACAATGTGGGTGGGGAGATTCTCGATATCGCTCTGGATAACCTCGCCGATCACGCGCGTGTGGTGCTGTGTGGCGGTATCTCGCGCTACAATAAGACTGGACCCGTCGCCGGGCCGGTGAATTATTTCAATCTCGTCTATCGCCGGGCGCGCATGGAGGGGTTCATTGTCCTGGATTACGCCGCGCGTTTTCCCGAGGCGATTACGTCACTGGTACAGCACCTTGCCACTGGCGAATTGCGTCACCACGAAACCGTATTACAGGGCTTCGAGCAATTGCCGCTGGCGCTG
>JANNXP010000087.1:0-4834 GCA_031409615.1 Haliea sp.
TGGTGCCGTTGGCATTGGTGATCGGGCCCTGAACGCTGAAGTCGTCTTCGATCTCTACCAGATCAGTAACGTCGGACTCACCCTCGATACGCGTTGCCCGTACCAGATTTTCTTCCGCGATGCCTTTGACTTCCACCGCCAATCCATTGGCCAGCGTGCCGCCGGGGATGTCGTCCAAACTCGCTGTGCTGAAGTCGACAACCTGGTCGCCGATAGTGAAGCGTTCACCGCTCAGGTTGCTGATGACGCCCTTGATTTCCACTTCAGTCTGGCCGGGTACGAACTGCGACTCCTTCTCGACACGCGTGGCGCGCAGTCTGCTCTCAGTCTCCCTGAAACCCGAAATTTCCACGACGTCGCCCACCGCCAAGCTGTCGAAGGTCACATCGTCAAATACTGTGCCGGTGCGTTCCACGATCACCACGGTGCCAAGTACTGTGAGGAGCTTGGCGTCGTTATCGGCAGTGAGTTCGATGGCGCTTATCGGACCTTTAACCTCGTTGTCGAATATCACGCGCAGCGCAGTTCCTGTTGCGCCGTCGTCATCGGTATCCCCGCTGACACTCACCACCATGCCAAGGCTCAGGGCGCTTTCGTCTGCCGCCTTGCCATTGACAATAATCTCGGCATTATCGGTCTCAAATTCGATGCCATTGACGAAGATACTGCCAAATCCGTCAATCGTGCCAGAACTGACAGCTCCACTGCCGCCAATGCCTCCGGTGCCTGCAAGGCCGCCACCCCCACCCCCACCACCGCACGCGGATATCGAAGCCGCAATGATTGCAGCTGCCAGCGCTTTCATTTGGAATTTGTGCATGACTATGACTCCTGGCTTACGTTCTCGTTGTAGTAAATGCCCACAGCCACGTAGGTTGTAGCATCTGTTAAATCGTTGTCCTTGCCGATTTCGTGTAATGCGATCCAGGCATCGTATTCCTCAAGCAATTGTTGCGAACGCGTTCTGGCAAGTTCGCGGAATTCTGCAACCGCATCGGCGCGCAGAAATGCGCTGGATACCTTTCTCTGGAACCGTCGGTCCTCTGGTTCTGCACTGATGTTGTGCGAAATGGTAGCGATCAGTTCGCCGACATCCGTGCCGAGAATGTTCAAGCGGTCTGGCGCGGTCTGCATGGGGATATAGGCGCGTTGCGTTAAATGTACGCGCGCACCCTCAACGGTTACATTCCCGCTTTCCTGCAGCACTGACAGCATAGCGGCGGTGGGCACATCCCCACTGTATTGGCGGACCAGCGACGCAAAACCATTTTCGCCGTCAATGTCCAGTAATGCCGGGGCCCCATCGTTTTGGAACTGCGGATCGTTGACCCATCCGCTGATAACTCGTACCGCTCGGTTATAGCGTTTGCGCGGGAGACTATCGTCACTGGGGTCATCCCTCATGAGTCGGGTGATTTCCTTGCGACTCAGGCCACTCAGTGCGGCGACGCCGGAAACCGTTGGGCGCCGGCCCGAGCGTTCCATGTGCACGAACCCGGCTTCCACGAAGGCCTTGCGCGCCAATTGCTCAAAATCGCCCAAGGCCATCCCGTGGCTGATAAGAACCTGGGCCAACGGCCGGAGAATTTTGCCGACAGCCTTTTCGAGAAGTGTGTTTACAGGAGCATCCATTAATGGGAATATAATCCCAATTAATAAAGCCGTCAAGCTTCCCTATGGCATTGATATCCTGTGTGTCACTCAGGGTAGTGTGTGAGGAGGTGTCAGTATGGTGGAGGCAGGCAAGCGCGATAGCCGGACGCCGATAGCAATCAGTTACCGGCCCAAGGTGCAGAACTATCTGCCGGTAGTGGTTGCGGCAATCCGGCGATTTCTCGGTGACTGGCCCATCGTACTGCTGACACAAGCGCAGGACTTACCGCCGCCTGACTGGCTGGCTGCGTGGGAAATAGACACCATCACCGACTGGTCGCACAGCCCTAATGCCAACAAGGTCAAGCGCCTGTGGGAGCACCAGGAAATCTTTGCCGCGCATTTTGAGCGCTGGATCTGGTGGCACGACGACATGTTGTTATTGCGTGCTGTGCAAGACCCTGCCGTGGAGTTCGCAAGACCGCGGGTACGCCACTTTTCCCAGCCGCGACCCAATAAGAAACTGTCGAACTGGCACACATGGTTGTGGGACACGCTGGGCTTTTTCGAGAGTCAGTCAATGCCCGCACACAATCCGGTGTGTCACATTCCCAGGCTCATCAGCAGAGCTGATCTGCGTTCGATCCCCGCCAAATGGAATCGGAATCGCCTGTTGTTCGAGCCTACCTACCTGTTGTCGCATTGGCACAGCACGGCACAGGAGGTTGAATTAGTCGCCGGTTTCAGGAAGAGCATTTTCGAAGGCGAAATGCGAGAGATTGACGGTTTGGGCGATCTGGAATTCACCATACTCAACTGGGGCAAACGGATAGATCACGTATCGGCGCAACGAGCGTTTGCCAGGCACTATCCTGTGAGCTTCGAGCTGTCGATCGACTGAGACCGCGGTCTCACCAGTCGCCACTGCAAGATGTGGGCTCGCTGCATATTGGCGTGCAGGCTGAAGACCCGCTCATAGTGGCCGTGGTCGTACCAAGAGCCAGCTTATAGCGACCAGCAAACCAAACGCAGAGTAGCCAACCTTAAATACCCAATCCGGTGCTTCATAGTAGAGCAGTTCTTGCAGCCAATGAGAAATGAAGGCCCCGCCGTAAACCACATCGCCCGCCTTGGCGCGCAGCGTCATTTCGAAAGTGGTGAGTGGACAGGCGATCCCAAACCATGCCTGAACTGCCACTACGAAGATAGCTAACAAATGAGCGATACGAAATAGTGGATTGCGTACCCACGCCCACGACAACGCCGCCCCCGTAAAAATCGCAAGCAGACCGAGCACCACAAAGGCTACGAACAGAACATGCAGCGACAACAAAGCATCGGCGGCTAGCAGGTAGAGGGAAGACGTATTCACGGTCGCTGCCTAAAGGTCTTGCGGCAGTTCGTGCCGGTAGTTGGGCTACGAATCACAACAGTCTCCGAAAATACGATGCCGACTCTTCGTAGCCTATTGCCGTATAGAACGATGACGCTCGTCGAGTTGCGAGTGCCGATAGAACAGCCCCTTCTTTCTTCGCCCAGCCTTCGAAGGTCTCCATCATAGCTTCGCCAATACCACGCCTTCGGTGAGAGGCTATCACCATGATTTCTTCCAGCCATGCAACTCTACCGTTGGCATAGAAAGTGTCGTGCCAGAATCCCAGACAATATCCGATCAGGAGCTTCTCTTCCTCGGCCACCAGGACCAGGACGCTGTCGTTCTCCAGGAGCTCAAAAAAAGAGTCTCGAAATGTAGGCTGGTCGATATCGAAGCTGGTGGCGAATTCCACAACCAGAGGAAGTACTCCTTCAACATCTTGACTGGATGCTCTACGAATTCGGATCGACATGATAGACGTTCCCCCAATTAGCGCTTCCGAGTCGCTCGGTTTTGATGTTACACCCATGATCTTCTGCTACCTGCGCTTATCAGAAAAGCACTATACCGCTATAGGATCAAAACAATCTCAGCCTTTCAAATTCGATTAGGTCACGCGGCCCAACCACCACGCCAGCACCGGAGGAAGCACCAGCTCGCTGGCTAACAGAGAGAGAATCAGCGGGGGTGGGATACCGTGAATGGCGATGGAAACCAGCCGAGCAACCCCAGCAGCAAAGAAAACCCAGAGCACACAACGAAGCACCGTAGCGTACTTGGGGATGTTCGACGCACAAAGAAAAAAGAGAACGCCATACAGCGTAAAGGCCACGCCATAAAAACGATTTTGACTATCAAGAGCCGGGTCTGCAACGGCGTCGGCCGCCAGTTTGGCACCCGACAAGACATCGGCTCCGATGCCAAGAACCAGGTGCAGCGCGCCTACAAGCAGAAATACGGGCGCCGAAAGTCTTAAGACCAGAGCCAATGCTTGCATAAATCCTCCAGAGTAAAACTTTCCTCGCGAACCTGGCCCGATGGTGTCACGGACAGGGTGATCCTACTTTGGCCTTTGACCAGCAAAAATAATCTTCCTTCGCCATGGGCATGAAACGGCGACAGCGTTTCTACTCTAGCAACGAGCTGTAGGTTTAGATACCGTGAAGTTTCCCGAAGTGGAAGCAGGGAAGTGGAAACAGGTTTGCATCATAGCGTTAGCAGGTTTAGTTTAGGCCCTCGTCTTTGTTGCGGAGGATCGCTATGCGTTGGTTGCTTGGCCTGATTACTGTCATTGTCGCGAGCGCTATTTTTTTACTGTTGCTCCCGGCGCCCATTGATCCAGTGAGTTGGACGCCGGATCCAAATCCCGATTTGACGGGTCCCTTTGAACCGAACATGCAACTGGCCGAAGTCGAACGGTTACTTGAAGGGGTGGGCGTGGGCCCCGAGGATGTGGCCTGTGCGCCGGAGGGTGTGCGTTACACGGGGTTTGAGGATGGGCGCATTGTCCGCTTCGCCGCCGATGGCAGTCATACGGAGCTGGCCAATACCGGGGGACGTCCCCTGGGTATGCAACTCGATGCCGCTGGCCGCCTGATTGTGGCGGTTGCCGTGCGTGGCCTGCTCGCGGTATCCGCGCAGGGTGAGATCGAGGTGCTGACAGATAGCGTGGCTGGCGAGAAGATGTTGTTCGTAGATGATCTGGATATCGCGGCGGATGGCACTATCTGGTTTTCCGATGCGTCCATGCGCCACGGCTATGCGCAGAGCATGTACGACTTCATCGAGGGGCAGCCGACGGGCAGGCTGCTCAGCTATGACCCGGCAAGTGGCGTGACGCGGGTACACCTCGATAAGTTATTTTTC
>JANNXP010000088.1:0-16229 GCA_031409615.1 Haliea sp.
GGTGGGCACACCACAGGCAGGGCACGATCCGCGCGGCGGGGCATACACCGCCGCACACTGGGGACAGCTCTGGCCCGCCAACACCCCCTTCTTGAGTTGTGATAGAAACCGTGACGGTGCGGCGCCCGCCGTAAAATTGTACTTGAGGTAGACCGGCGCGTTAATCACGGTCACCACTTCCTGTTCGTCGCTCATGTCCTGCTCTCTCCTATACCCGTTTGAAGCAGCGAATATCGGTGATAAAGCCGATGGTTTCATCCGCCCACACCGCCTGCACACGCGCGCCGGTGGCGATATCGCTCTCAGCGTCTGCCGCCACGCAGTGGATCATCGGCACATCCGCACCATCGAGTTTAATCATCGCCCAGGCAAAGGGCACCTGCAGGGGATGGGCCTCGCGGGGCTCCTTGACCCAGGCGAAACTGACGATCTCTCCTTGTTGCCCCACCTCGACAAACTCACTGAGTTCCTCGGCGGTCACCGGATCGTACTCCATGGGCGGCACCACCACCCGGCCATCGCTGGCCTTGATACCGACGATGCTGCGGTTTTTAAGTCCGGTCAGGAATCGACCGACTACCGGACCGGTGGAGCGGGTGTAGGTAAAGCCAAGCTCAAAGGCCTGGTTGAGGATTTCCGGTTGCGACACAGTCACAGCCCTCCTGGGTTATAGAGGAATTCTGGGGGCCCAGTATCAGCGAGCTGCACTCGCCACTCAATGACGCAAAGGATCACGCAGACATGACATTTCAGATCAGCGAAATGGACCCCAGGTCACGAATCGCCGCGCAGCCGCGCTCGATCATTACCGCAAACATTCGATCGCCGCGTTCGGTGCGACTGGCCGCATAGGCACAGCCGTAGCCGACGATCAGCGGGACCTGCAGCATGCCGTAGCAGTAATCGTCCAAGCACTGCGTAAAGGAGTAGCCCGTTACGCCATGATCGACGAGTGCTGCGTGGTAGGCCACGAGCAGGTCTTTCTCGTGTGCGCGCCGGTCCTGAATGCTCAGGCCGGTGCCGAGAAAGAAGGCGACATCCCGTGCGGGCAGGCCCACGGAGACTACCTGCCAGTCCACCGCCTTAACCCCGGGGCCTGTGGACGGAAACAGCAGGTTGTCCAGACGGTAGTCGCCGTGCACTAGCGCGTAGGGCTCAGGACGAGATGTCAACCAGCGGCCGATCATTGGCGACAGCATGCGCAGCATTTGTGCGTCCTCGCTCGACACATGGTCGCGCAGAAAATCGACAGTGAGCGCCATAGCCCCCGGGAATGTCTCATCAAGCAGGTCGCCTTCGGCCTGCGTGGGCAGATGCAGCATCTCGACGTCGAGCAGTGTCGGGTCCGACCAGCGCGGTCCGTGCAAGCCGGCCAGGTTAACGACCGCATCCCGCGCCTGCTCGGGTGTGCAGCCGCGAATCTGGTCGCCGGGCTCACGCGGGGCGAGGTCCTCCAGCAGCAAAGTAAACACACCTTTTTCGCCGCTGCACGCGTAGGCACAGGTCGGAATAGCCACGGCCACCGTCGCGGCAAGTTCGCGGTAGAATCCAACCTCAACACCGTAAGACCCGGCGAGGAACTCCCGCGTCCCGGCGTCGGTCGTCGGCAGCTTCGCCAGCACTGTGGCGGGCAGCTCAGGATCGCCGGTCAGTCGCAGCCGGTAGCAGGTGCCCATCTGCCCGGTGCCGACCGCCGTTGCTGCCACTGCGGTCACCGTCCGGCCCAGCGCCGCGGACAGCCAGGCCGGTGTCAGTTCCTCTACCGTGGCAACAGGTTGTAGCGTCAAACTGCACCTCCATTCATCGCACCATTCATCGCACCGGGCATCCAGCCAGGGTTCGCGGGCAGTGTCGGCATAGCGGGCGAACGCACCGTGCGATATTCCGCCACTACGGGCGCGAGCTGGGCAGGCGTAACGCCGTGCATGATGATGCTATTAACACCCGTGATGCCAAACTGGTCGCGCACCTGCTCGGCGCAACTGCGCGCGGACCCGGTGATTGCAGCGGCGAGCCAGTGCGCGGGGATGACCGTATCACGCAGGTACTCGAGTTGGGCGGGCGTGCCGACCTGATCGAACGCCCCGGAGTAGCCGCTGACGAGCTCGTCGCTACGAAAGCGCTGCAGATCCGCAACATTCCAGCCATTGGTCTTTACCAGAATATCGCCGTAGCCCTGCAGGTACGTGGCCAGCCGCCCGACCGTCTTGCGCAGGCGCACCTCCTCAGGAATCGAATCCTCCACCACGGCGGTACAGGCCCACACGCGCACCGCGTCGGGGTCACGGCCGGCCTCCTCGGCGGCGCGCCGGATTGCGGCCACTGAGCGGGCCACCGCCTCATCAGTCATAAAGGTGTGCAGCACCACCGCGTCGGCGATACGCCCGGCAAGTTGCACCGACTTGGGGCCGATCGCCACCATCAGCACCGGGATGCGCTCGATGGCATCGCCCATGAGGAACAGGTAGGGGTATTTCCCGACAGGACCATCGTGCGCGAACTTCTCGCCGCGCCACAGCTTGCGCAACAACTCCACCGCGTCAACCAGTTGGGCGTTGGTGATGCGCGGCACACCGAATAGATCGAACAGCATGTCGAAGCCGCGACCGAGCCCAAGCGCATAGCGGCCGTCGGTGAGACGGTTCATCGTAGCTGCCATCGTCGCCGTCACCACCGGGTGCCGGGTGGCGTGGTTGGTGGCCGCGTTCGCGATACCCATTTTGGTGGAAACAGCACCGGCTGCGCCGGCCATCACTGCGGCGTCCTTGTAATTGAAACGCTCGGACAGGAACACCGACCCCAGTCCGAGATGCTCGGCTTCGATCACCTCGCCTATCAGGTCGCGCGGGTTTTCAGTGTGCCCGGCCAGCCCGTAAAAGCCGAGCTCGGCAAATTCAGGCACATCAATGGTGGGTTTTTGCATAGTATGACTCCTGTTCGCGTGGCGCGCTTGATCTCACAATCGCCGTCACCGTACCAAAGATATTTTGCAGATGGTAGATATTGGCAGTCAAACAGCTCTCGGGTTTGGGAATAGATACTGACGTTATTGCAGCTGGCAACAGGATTGTCAGGCAGACGATTTCAGACTTTCATCATCAGCCTACTGTTGGTTGGACATTCAGCTGCCTCTACCTCTGCGGTAATAAAAAAACCTCAATGGCGTTAACACTAGCCATTGCGACCAGTAACTGACAGCCGGCACCGGCAGCAAGCGAGAAAATAGTATGCGGTTGGCTAAGTGTTTGCGTCGACGTTCAAAAATGGCCATGGCCTGAGCTTCATTGGTGATCAGGAGCAATGACTGTCTCGTGGTCATCGACAGCGCCAGTCGCGGGCAGTCATCGCTAACATCAAGCAGCTGCAGGACCAATGAAAAAACGTTGAGAACCATCTTAAGACTACCCTCCTTCCCCCTGTGTGAAAGAAAAGCCTCCCAGTCTGTCAGTGGATCCAGCTGTAACAGAAGGATATAGATATCCCATATTTTCCTCAGATTATGGCCTCCTCGTTGAATATCTGTCCCCACGCCCAAGGTGGCCATGAGCAATGTATCTTCGTCACAGATTGTGGGTAGATTGATGCCATGCACACTAAAGAAATGGCTATTGCGCCATATCGAGTCGTAATCAAACTGCAATCCCGGCAGGTTGCGCAGCGCAACATGGATATCCACTTTCCCGGAGTCGCCCCGCATTTCCACGGCATGAATACCCCACCGGCCCTCGCGCACATCAACCAGCTCCGCAGAGCGCAGTGCGAGCCCGACTTTTTGTACTTCAGCTATCGCCGCGTCCAGATCACCAGGATGCACCAGAATGTCCAGGTCCCACATAAACCGGTGGCTGATATCCCCAAAAAAACGTTGCGACTGATACAGGCCCTTGAGGGTAAGAAACGGTAGTGCCGCGTCGATGAAGCGCTGTTGCATGGCGGCGATCAAGCGCAGATTCCGCTGACTGCTTTGTGCCTGCCGGTGATACTGATCTTCCAGTGCTAGTATCGTCTCACTCGCAAAAGCCGACAAAATCGGCGAGTCTTTTATCAAGACATAGAAGTAACCGGCAAGCCGATTGTTCAGCAATAGAGCGACCAGACCATCCATTTGATCCGCCAATTTTTCCAGGATGTCACGTGCAGCAGCCGTATCGCCGCGCATCAGGCAGCGCATGAGATCGGTCAACATCCTGACTGGAGGTAGGCTTACCTGTGTATCGATGCTGCTTCTTTGCCGGTGCATTTAGAAAAAATCCTCTATCCAGCGCTCGGCGGGGCGAGGATCAACTGCTGCAATGCCCTGGCGCCGTCTGGACTAGCATAGGCGTCCGTTCCCAGGCTGCATACATAACCGGGCAAAGTGCCACTGAGCCAGTCGAATAGCGCAGTGTCGGTTTTCGTCGTTAGTACAGGAAAAAGCTTTGCGGGAACGGTAAAAACCGCTGACAGTTTATCGGGCCCGATGTAACCAAACAGTCCCTGGCGTAACATCGTCGCGGTTGTTTTCCTGTCCAGGCGCTGTAACTCCACCCCGCCTGGCTGCCCGGTCTGGCGCGGAAACAGCAGCACAGATGCCTGTGAATCCCGAGCCGGCGCACAACCCAGAAGGGCACAATACTGTGCCGGAGAGATTCCAGTCCTGCCAGGTGTGGCTGTAGTGGCTAGCATATCCTTGGCCTCGCGACACTCATTAAGAGTGAGACGACTCGTAAATCGTTGCGCCTGCAATGCTTGGCGTAATTGCGGAAAAAACCCCAGAGTCCCGTCCCGAATCGAGACAATCGTCGGCATACCCCGCAGGCCAACACCGTCACCCACAGGCGTTGCCAGCAAACGGTCGTTGGTTAAAAAGTCTGCCTCCAGATTAGACAGCAGATAGGTGAGCAGGCTGGTCTTACCCGCTGACCTGGTGCCTGCGATGATCAAGGCACGGCCGGCAATCGAGATCGCGGCGGCATGCAGGAATCGCCCCCCCGCGTGCTGGGCGGCGCCCATGGCCAGTTCACGAATGACGCGCATGATTCCCAGTCGGGCCCCCGGGTCATGATCCCGACAAATGATCTCTATGCGCCGCTGCCCTACCTCAAAGAACATCGCCCGAGCCTCATCAAAGAACATCGGGCGCTTAGTGAGGGTATTCCACGCTGGGTATCGAATGACCCGGGTATCCATCATGAACGCGTCGACACTGCCCTGCCCGGGGCCTTGACGGAGCAGCGCTGAATAGCGCTGAGGGTCGACCACTAGCCGCACGATAACATCTGCAACACTATCGCCCACGTCGAACCATGGCGTTAAAAACTCTTTCAACCAGGTTAAATCGCCATCCTTGTGCGTCTCGATGCCGACGCTGATACCTTCGTAAGTCAAAATCTCAAGTGGCATAGTAACTACTGGGCGGTTTCGCGCGCGTCAGGGGAGGATCAGCTTTGGGTATGACTTTGATTTTGTTCGCCGGCAATGTTTATATAGGTGGCCGCCGAACCCCCGAGAGCTTAGCAGAACCATGTTGGTAAACCAATTCGCGCGCCATGCTTGCGGCTCAATTTATCAATGGCTTATATGTTTGCAAACCTAGGCGAAGAGCTGTTGTATTTGGTCGCCAGGCTGCCCGGTCGACTTGAACACGCGCAAGAGATCACTAGCCTGCAGTCTCCACTGCAGACCCGGGCCAGTTACAAACTCACTTTTTCCGACGGGCTCGTGATCAAGGGTCGGCGCTTCACCAGCCTGGAGCGGTCTGTCCGCGCAACGGCTCTGGCAACACTGCTGGAAGATCTGCCCTTCAATCGGGTTCTCGCCTCTCGGGGGATCGGCAGAATTGAGCAGTGGATAGAAGGTCAGGTCTTGCACGCAGAAATGTTGACCGATTCCCTGGCAGCGTGGGCTGGCGATTTACTGGGCAGCGTTCATACGATTACAGCCTTCAACTCATTGGATGTGGCGGCCCCACCGGAAAATTCCTGGTACCTGGGAAAAATAGAATTCAATCTCGATGAGATCGTTCACCGCGGCGCGCTAGAGCGCGATACTGCACGACGGATAGTCCAAATCGCTGCCCGCTCACAACCACACACCATGAATTCCGGCCTGATCCACTCGGATTTTTGTGCCGAGAATATTGTCGCCACTCCCGAGGGCGAATTTTTCGTCGTGGACAATGAAAATCTCAGGTTAGGATCCCTCGATTACGACGTGGTGAAATGTTGGTGCCGCTGGCCGATGACAAACTCCGCGCGGCGCGCTTTTTGTGACAGCTATGAGCGTCACCGCAGTCTCGAAAGCGTTTTTGACCACCTCAGGTTCTGGGCAATCTGCGCACTGACTCAGTCAGCCCGGGTACGAACAAAACACCAGAGTCTGGCGCAACCACTGCTGGACGCACTAGTGCGGGTTTCTCTAGGGGAAACAGACCATCTATGGCCTTATGTTATGACAGACTCGATTAGCGTTTAGCACTTGCGGCGCATGAACCTGTAGCAGCCTACACTTTAACGTTGACTAACTGGCCCTCAGGTGCCAGATTTGCACCACATTGAACCACGCACAGATTTTTCTCATGCAACTGAGCAGCCTTATCAGTAGCCACTTGCCAACGCTGGCATCTGCAACAATACCTTTGGCCATCCTGCCTGGTGAAGGTATCGGCCCTGAAATTATAGCGGCCTGCCGTCCTATCTTTGCTGCCATCGAGAAACACACACCCTACACATTCGATATTGAGTATGGTGGAACCATCGGCAAGACCGCTTACGACGAGAGCGGCAGTGCGCTAACGGAAGACGTAGTGGCATTCTGCCGCCATAGCTTTGCGCGCGGCGCGCCCTTGTTTTGCGGTCCCGGGGGACATCGCTTTGTGTATGAGCTACGTAAACTATTTGATATTTACTGTAAGTTTGTACCCCTGCGTCCCCTGCCCGCACTGCACGATACGGGTGTGCTGCGCCCCTGTGCCGTGAAGGCCACCGATATTTTGTTGGTGCGGGAAAACGCCGGCGGCCTGTACCAGGGTACCTGGCACACCGAACGAAACGCTTCCTCGGTTCGCGCGCATCAGTCCTTCTCCTACGATGAGCAACAGGTATCGCGCATCATTTCCCTGGCGGTGGCCGCCGCAGAGAGACGACGAGGTTCATTGTGTGTCGTGCACAAACCCGGTGGCACCCCAGCGATCAGTGAGCTGTGGGTGCGTGTGGCCAAGCAGTGTACCGCTTCGAGCCAGGTAGACCTGCGCTTCCTGGAAGTCGATACCGCAGCCTACCTGGTCATCGCAGAGTCGCGCACCTTCGATGTCGTGGTCACACCGAATATGTTCGGCGATGTGATAGCAGATGCCGCAGCAGTGCTGTTGGGCTCCAGAGGCATGTCCTACTCGTTCAACATGGGTGAAAATGGCATTGCGGTTTACCAGACAGGACACGGGTCGGCCTGCGACCTGGCCGGCACCCAGACGGCGAACCCACTGGGCCAGATACAGTCCTTTGCCGCACTGCTAAATGAAAGTTTCGGTCTCAACGATCTGTCGCAGACACTGCTGGCTGCCTGCAATGAGGTGCTGGCGTCAGGCCTGCGCACTGCGGATATCATGGGCCCCGACTCGACCTTGGTGAGCACAACGGATATGGGCGCAGCCGTCGCTGCAACATTTTCGCACCATTTGGCTGCGCAGCAGCAACTCCTGTCAGTTGCGCAAACCAGATAATGTCGATAGCGCTTCTGTTAGTCGATCTGCAATACGATTTTCTTGAACGCCCCGGCCTGCTGCCCTCGCAACGGGACTTATCCAGCGCCATAGCGACCGTTCTTGAGCATGCCCGCACGCGGGGCATTCCTGTACTACATATAAGAACCCGGATTGATCCTGCGGGACACGATCGTATGCCACACTGGAAAGCAGCTGGCATCTGGGCTTGCGTCACGGGCACCAGGGGGGTCGAAACTCCACCTGAATTCAGTGCGCTAGGTGATGAAGCGGTTATTTACAAACCGTTTTTCAGCGGCTTTGGCAATCCGCAACTGGAGCAGACCTTAGCTGAGAGTGGCGTGGAGGAGCTGTGGATAGTCGGGCTGTACACCCACAGTTGCGTGCGGGCGACCGCCATGGATGCCTACGAGCGCGGCTTTCGCGTCACACTCATCGAGGACTGTCTCGGCTCCACCGATACGCTGCACGCCCACCTGACCCGCGAGTATATGGATGGAAGATCTGCGGTGCTAAAGCAATCCGGCGAACTGTTGCAATTGCACCCCGAGCCCATGGTGCATTACTGCCCGACGCGACAGTCGCTTGCCGTTGCTGTTGTCCCCTACACCAGCAAAAGTGCGATTCGACAGATTACCGCTGGCGCCCGACGTGCAGCCATTGCGTGGCGCCGCACATCACTCGCGAGCCGCCGCGACGTCATGCGCAAATTTGCCAAGCGACTCGACGCCGCCGCTGAGCAACTCCTGACTGCGATGATCACCGATCTTGGAAAACCCAGAGGTGCCGCGCTGGATGAATTGCAACGGGCTGCGGGGCATATACAACAGGCGCTGGCGCTGGAAAACAACGAATCGATAGATCCGTCAACGGGGGTCGTTTATGAGCCCCATGGTGTCGTCGCCATCGTCACACCCTGGAATAATCCCGTTGCCATAGCCGTGGGCAAGCTGTCTGCGGCGCTGATATTGGGTAACGGTGTCGTATGGAAACCCGCTTTTCAGGCCCACAACATCTCTCAAATGGTGCTGGAACTGCTGCAAGGGGCAGGCCTACCCGAAGACCTGGTGCAGATCGTCAATGGTGGGCCGACAGAAGTTGCATGGCTGGCACAGGATCCGGATATCGCCGCAGTATCCGTCACCGGGCCGGAACAGGCCGGCCGGACAATCGCGCCGATCTGCCAGAGCTCCGGTAAGGTCCTGCAGGCTGAGCTGGGTGGTAACAATGCGTTACTGGTGCTGGCCGATGCCGATTTATCGAGGCTTGCTCCTGTCTGGGCGCGGCTCGCCTTCGGCTTTGCCGGCCAGCGCTGTACCGCCATCCGCAGGTTTGTCGTAGAGCGCACGATTGCCGGGAAATTTGAAGACCTGATGCTGGATGCGATACGCACATTGCACCTGATGCATCCTGAACTCGACACCTGCGATGTGGGGCCGGTGATTTCCCTGCGTCATCTGGAGCGCATCGACAGCGCCGTTCAATCCGCCGTGGCGCGAGGCGCGCGCTTAATCACCGGTGGTAGCGCCTGGGAGTGCGCAGAGGATGCGTGTTACTACCTCCCAACCTTGCTCGCCGATCTTGAACATGACGACGCCATGGTACAGGAAGAGCTATTCGCGCCGGTCGCCGTGATGCAGCTGGCAGATGACTTCGAGCACGGCCTGGCTTTGGTGAACGGCGTGCGCCAGGGACTGCTCGCGGGCATAGCGAGTCGGTCGGCGTCGCGGTACCAGGAATTTGTGCAGCAATGCGATGTGGGAATTATCATCGACGGTGACGGGCTGCAGCTTCATCCCGCAGCTCCCTTTGGCGGCAGGAAAGCCTCGCAGCAGGGTTCACCCGAGCACGGCATCTGGGACCGGGAGTTTTTCAGCCGGGCAAAGGCCTGCTACAGGAGCGCAGGAACATGATGTCTATCGAGGAGCAGGAGCGCCTGACGCGGGTGGGCCCAGGTACGCCCATGGGCACGCTGCTGCGCTGCTACTGGTACCCGATTCTGGCCAGCGTGGAGTTAGCGCCTGGGCAGGCGCGGGAGGTGAGGCTGCTGGGTGAGGATCTAGCAGTGTTCAGGCAGCCCAACAGCCGACTTGGCCTGGTAACCCGGCAGTGCCCGCACCGCGGCAGCTCACTGGGACGCGGCCTGGTGTCAGACATTGGTGTGATCTGCCCGTATCACGGCTGGACCTTTGACCCCAGTGGGGCTTGCCAGAGCATTCCCTCTGAGGAGCAAACGCCAAGATTGCTGGCCAAGGCAACCATAAAGGGCTATCCGGTAGCGGAGTTAGGCGGGCTCATCTTTGCTTACCTTGGCGCACAGCCCACCCCACTTTTGCCACGGTACGACCTGTTCGTTTGGGACAATGTGCTGCGGGATATCGGGCGTGCCGAGTTGCCCTGCAACTGGCTACAGATCATGGAGAACAGTGTGGACCCGGTGCACGTTGAGTATCTGCACGGTCAGCATTTATCGGCTCAGAGCACGGCGGAAGACGGCAACGAGCACAACGCCTATGGCAGGAAGCACCTCAGGATTGGCTTTGACCTGTTCGAATACGGGATTATCAAGCGTCGGATTCTGGCAGGTGGCTCCGAGCAAGATGATGACTGGCGCGTCGGGCACCCGCTGATTTTCCCCGTGAGCTTACGTGTCGGCACGCAGGGTCAGCACCGGTTTCAAATTAGAGTTCCAGTGGATGATGGGGTCACCATACACTACTGGTACTCCTGTTATGTGCCCCCGGACGGCAGCGCGGCGCCATTGCAGACTGAGGTGCCCCTTTACGACGTACCGTGGCGGGATTCGAACGGCGATTTTCGCGTGGATTTTGTCGACGGCGGGGACATCATGGTCTGGGTATCGCAGGGTAGGATCGCTGATCGCTCCCGAGAGATGCTGGTCAGTGCGGACCGCGGCATCGTCATGCTCAGAAAACTCCTATCAGACCAGATCGAGCAAGTGGCCGCAGGTGAGGATCCTCTGGGCGTTATCCGCGATCCTGCAGTAAATACCATTATCAACTTCGATCAGGAGGTCAATAAACTCGGCGGCAGTCAGGATTTTCTGCGCCGGGCGATGGATGTAAGCCATGTCCGCTTCAGTCCGATCCGGGAGCAGGTACTGGCGATGTTATTCCCCCAGTAGCGTGCAGAACCTGCGAATTTTCTGTTACGTGCAACATCTCAGTGGGGTGGGGCACATGATGCGTATGCAGCAAATCGCTGTTGCCCTAAGCGAGCGGCATCATGTGTCGATTTTGGATGGCGGGCGGGAACTGCCCTTCCCGCCTGCACTACACCGTGTTGAGGTGCCCCGCATCACCAGGCGCGGTGGCGAACTCATGCCCCTGGATCGAAATCTTCCGCTGGCGCAGCTCATGGCATTGCGGCAGCAGTCGTTGCAGGCAATGCTCCGCGAGAGTATTCCCGACGTTATCCTGGTCGAGCATTTCCCGTTCAGTAAATGGGAGCTGGAACACGAAATTGAGTCCCTGCTTACAGTGGCCAAACAGCGCAATCCAGCACTCCAAGTGATTGCGTCGCTGCGCGATATCTCGCCCCCCACTCGCTTTGAGGCTCTGGAGCATTATGAACACAGGGTATTGTCATTGCTAAGCCGACACTTTGATGCCCTGCTGGTACATGCCGATCCCACACTGTGTACGCTGCAGCAATACTTTCCCGCATTTGATCGCATAACCATCCCGGTATTTCACACCGGCATCGTTGCCGACAAATCGGTACCCCGCAGGTCTGCCAGGCTTCCTGCTCTTGACGTTCCGGGTGGATACGCGGTTGCCAGTATTGGCGGCGGCGGCGATCAAGCCAGGGTTCTGTCCAGGGTCGCGACGGTGTGGCGACAACTGTCGGACGAAAACGCGGTGGGATCACGTTCACTGTTGTTGTTCGGGGGCATGGATGAATCTGATGGCGCGATGGAACAACTGTCCAGCACTGAGGATTCAGTGGTCTATATGGGGTTCGCCGCGGATTTCAGATACTGGCTGCAAGGTGCGTCTCTGTCGGTCAGTTGCGCCGGATACAATACGTGCGCCAACCTGCTGGTGGCACACACCCCGGCACTGCTGATTCCCAACAGGACGATGTCGGACCAATACGAGCGTGCTCAGTTGCTAGAGAGTCGAGGGGTTGCCCGATGCGTACCACCGTATGACTCGGGTGCAGACCCGTTGCTGGGTATGATCGTACAGTGCCTGGGGGGCAGGCTATCGCACCACGATATCAATACCGACGGAGCCCGCGCGAGTGTTCGTTGCATCGAGGCACTGGCATCAGGCCTGCATACCCAGTAACTGGTGCTTCTGCATGCGTTGCATCAGCCATTTTTTAGCATGAGCTGGATAGAAGGACAGCATTACCAGATCGTATAGCAACCTGCCGGTCTCAGTCATGGTGATGAATTTTCCGTCGTCGCGTAACAGGCCCGCGTCTCCCAACTTCTCGAGGTTATCGGAGAAGTCGGTGCGAAAATCACTGCGAAAAACCAGTTCGTACTCCGCCGTATCCAGGCCCTGACCATCCCCGAGACTGCGAGCAATAAACTGGGTTTTGTGGTCTTCGATATGCAGGGGGATATACTCTTCTACCGGACTGACGCCGGCTTCCACACGCTTCATGTAGGTGGCCATCTTGCTGTGATTGCGGTACACGCTATGGCCGATGGACGAGCGGGCACTCATGCCAACGCCGAGCTGATAACCCTTAAGCTCGCGATCGGCGACCGGCAGGCGTTCATGCCGGGCCGCCACGCTATCCAGGCGCTTGAAGGTATGCCAGCGGGTTTGTGTAAAACCGTGGAGTGCCGCTGTTTCCCTGATCGTGTCGCGCCATGCCATCAGACGCGGCAGGTCAAAACGCTCGTGGGCCTGCAAGCTGCGCTGCACAGACGTCATTTCATTCAGGCGTAGATTGTAGGCAGTAACAGCGTGCACCCCTGCCCCTGCAACACGCTCGAAATCGCGGGCGAAGTCCTCGTGACTCTGGCCGGGCAGACCGTACATCAGGTCGATATTCAGAATCAGGCCGGCATCAATGATGCGTCGACAGGTTTGCAGGGCGAGATCCTCACTGTGCCCCCGCTTGATCTGGTCAAGTACACCATCTTGCAACGATTGAATCCCCATGCTGATGCGACCCACGCCGCGACGCTGTAAGACCTCCAGGTGCTCATCAGACATTGACTCCGGTGAAGTTTCCACCGTGTGGACTCCGGTTTCGTCGTAGGGAATGCGCTGGGCAATCGTAGCGAGTAAATCATCCAGCAAATCCGCCGGCAGCGCGGTAGGGGTCCCTCCTCCCATAAAAAACTGGTTAACCCGGGTGCCTGCCGCCACCCAGTCGAGTTCTTTCTTTAGCGCTTCCACATAGCGTTGCATTTGCGGGCGGTCGACACCGACGCGCTTGGCATAAAAGCAGAAAGAACACGCGTAGTTACAGAAAGGAATGTGAAGATACAAGCGGATCACCTCACGGTCGATCCGCTCACGCTCCATTTCAGGATTCGGCAGGAAGATCGGTGCGCCGTTCGGATAGTCATGCGGCGCGGTATAGGCTGCGCTGGGAGTGGATTCCAGCGCCCGGGCGATGCGCGTGAGTTGGAGCTCGGTGATGTTTTGCATAGGGTAGCCTAGCCGCTTTATGATGCGTTAAGTCTACGTTGAATGTAATCGTATACAAAGTATTCTGCGCCAGTCGGGCGGTTCGAAATCCTCCAGAGCGTAAACAGGGCGACCCCGTAGGTCGCCATGCCCAACGTTACGCTAAGTAGTAAGCGGTCCAAACCTGCATTGAGCTCCAGGGCATGCGACCCGATCACCAGTGCCGCCATCAGCACAGTGGCCAACAGGGGCCGCACCAGCGTGCCAAGGATTTGCACGACGGAGACCGGTATCGAAAACGTCAGGAAAAAGATGGACGCCGGAAGAAACAGGATTTCAAAATACAGCATGGCATGCACAATGGCCTGCAAACCACCCCCGAAGCGCCCCGCGATAACAACTGTCGGCACAAACAGGCAAAGCCGGAGCCAACCTATAAATGCAGCTCGCGTCTCGTTGCCAGAGGCAATCAGAATATGCATGTTCATCATGTGGTTTATACCGCCAATTGCCCCGGCGACGGCAAGCCACTGCACATAGATGACGGCATCCTGCCATTGCGATCCCAGCACGAGCGGGACAAAATCCTCTGCTATCAACGCCAACCCGACGCCGACCGGTAACAACAGCGAGGCTGCTATGTTCAATGTCACGGTGAACACTGTGGCCAGCAGCTTGCGATCGCTGTTTATTTTGGCATAGCCCGGAAAAAGTCCCTGACTCAAGGGCGCGATCAACTCCTTCGTCATCAGGCTGGTGTAATCCGATACCAGGTTGAACACGCCGAACTGCGCGGAACCGACCAGTCCGCCGGCCACTATGTTTGCCGCTTTGGTATTCCCATACCGGGCGATACGAAGTGGGACAATCGAACCGGCAAAACGGACATAGCGGCCCAGGCGGCGGGAACTGATCCAGGGTCGATAGGGATGAATGCTATAGCTGACCACTACCGTGACGGCGGCACCCAACACCATGCCGATGACCAAGGCCCAGTAACTACGCAACCACAAGACCAGGGCAAGTGTAATAAAAAACTGCGCCAACCGGCTGTATACCCGCGCGCGAAAGTCGATTGAAAAATTCAGTTCTTTGCGGGCCACGGTAGGGCCAATATTGTAGAAGCCACTTATCATCGGCTCCAGTGCAAGGATTCCCAGTACCGGCCCGATCATCGGTTCATCAAAGTAGGTGGCGGCTATCGGTGCCAGCACAAGGATACCGATGCTAATAACGAGACCCTGTATCACCTGGATGGTCCAGGCCGCATCGATATCGTCGCGTGCCATATCGGGCTGTCGGATCAGCAACTGCTCGGCGCCCATCTCGGTGACATTGCTGGCAAAGCCGCAGACGAGAATGGCCATACCGACGATGCCGAAGTCGGACGGGGTCAGTAACCGCGCCAGAATAGTGATGTTCACCAAACCGATCAGTCGCAACATCCAGCGCATCGCCACCGTCCAGGCTGCGCCGCGAAATAGACCCCGATAGATTGATTCAGCCATAGGCAAACTCTACCATCGGGGGACAGCGTGGAACCATCTATTAATTGCTCCGTGCGGACACCAGTGCTTGCGGATAGCAGGCATTGTCACCGCGTTCCAATATGGCGGCACTGCGCTAAAACGACTCAGTGTCCTTGGATGCCTTCATCTGGATCAGTTCATTCAGGAACGGTTGCCTTACTTGTACCAGCGGCGGCAGAATACTGTTTAGCGCATACCCGTGGGCTTCGAATCGCGCATAATGGTCAGCGATAAAACCTACCTGCCCCATGAACCAGGAGTACACCTATGTCAGTATCCGCCGTTGGCTACTTGAGAATCGCTTCTACTGATACCAGCGCGTGGATGGATTTCGGCACTACTGTGCTGGGCCTCATGGACGCACGGCGCAAGGACGCCGCCGGTGCGCGCTTCTTGCGCATGGACGACCATCCGTTTCGCTTCATGATCGAGCCGGGTGCTGCAGACACGTTACTCGCCGTCGGTCTGGAATTTCCCGGCGCGGCGTCGTGGCAGGCGGCCCTCGATGCACTGGTAGCGGCTGGCCATGCGGTAACAAACGGAGCGGTGGCGGAAGCGCAGCGCCGCTGCGTGACCGCTTACGCCACGGCACAAGACCCTTCGGGCAACACGCTGGAACTGTACTGGGGCCGTCAGCTGGATTACGTGCCACTGGTCTCCCCTGCCGGTGTCTCTGCCTTTGTCACCACCTACCAACAAACCGGTGATCTCGGTTTTGGCCACTGCGTGCTGCCCGCCCCGGATCTCGATGCGACGACGGCGTTCTACACACGGTTCCTTGGCACCGGTGTCACCGACATCCTGTACCCGCCGGGGATGGACGGCCTTAAGATCAACTTCATGCACACCAATAATCCGCGCCAGCATTCCGTCGCCCTGTTCAATGCCCCCCACCCGCTGGGTATCGTGCACCTGATGGTCGAGGTGCAGTCGCTGGACGAGGTCGGTCGAGCCTTAAACCGCGCCAAGCAGGCCGGGGTGCACTTCCTGGCGACTTTGGGCCGCCATGTGAATGACAATATGTGCTCCATTTATATTCTGGCGCCCGGTGGCATCGCGGTGGAATACGGCTTTGACGGTATGTTGATCGATTGGGAGACCCACGTGACGACGGTCAGTGTCGAAGGCGACCTGTGGGGGCATGAGTACCATTTTCCTGGGATGTGAATGTGTTGGCATCAGTGCGAAGCTTCGGTGCGAGGCTTCAGTGCGTAGCAACTTTGCTTACATCGGCCAGGTCGGCGTGCTTGCTACGGTACGTGTGCTTGCGACGGCCAGGTCGGTAACGCCCCCCACTGCTCAGAGGGCTGAGGTATTCGCTGTGGGGGGCGTTACCGACCTGTCCTCTCATCGAGCGAGTCGAGCAGGATCCGAGGCAGGTCC
>JANNXP010000089.1:0-15494 GCA_031409615.1 Haliea sp.
CATCATTGAAGAATGGCCCGACCACACCGGTGGGCAGCGTCTGGCGCATGTCGCCGATATTCTTGCGCACCTGGTACCAGACGTCAGGAGCGTACGCTGCAGGAAACCCACTATCTCGACCGGGTGCGCAGCTACACGACGGCGGGCCAGACCACGATCTTCGTTGACCTGAAGCAATCCACGCCCGCCGCGGCTGTGCCTGACGTCTGGTACCAGGTGCGCAAGAATATCGGCGACATGCGCCAGACGCTGCCCACCGGTGTGGACGGGCCATTCTTCAATGATGACTGCGGCGATACCTTCGGCATCATCTATGCCTTCACTGCAGACGGCTTCACCTTCCGTGAGCTACGCGATTACGTCGAAGCGGCGCGCTCCCGCCTGTTGCAGGTGCCGGATGTTTCCAAGATTGAAGTGCTTGGCGCGCAGGATGAGCAGATCTTTATCGAGTTCTCCACCGAAAAACTGGCCGGAATGCGTCTTGACCTCGGGACCATCCTGGCATCCTTGCAAGCACAGAACGCGGTGCGTCCGGCGGGTGTGATGCAGACCGACGAGGAGCGCGTGTTCCTGCGCGTCAGCGGTGCCTTCGATGAAGAGCGCGACATCGAAGCACTGACGATTGTGGCGGGCGACCGTATTTTTAACCTGGGCGACATCGCTACCGTGCGTCGCGGTAACGTCGATCCACCGCAACCCATGTTCCGCGTGAATGGACAACCCGCCATCGGCCTCGCCATTGCCATGCGCGACGCCGGCGACATTCTCGCGCTGGGTGACAATGTCCGCGCCGAGATGGCCGAGTTCAGCGCCACGCTGCCGATCGGCATTGAGCCCACACTGGTCGCTGACCAGGCCGTCACCGTGGATGTCGCTATCAACGATTTTATGACGTCACTGTGGCAGGCCATCGTGATCATTCTCGCCTGCAGCTTTGTCAGCCTGGGTGTGCGGCCCGGCACCGTGGTCGCGCTGGCGATCCCGCTCACACTGGCGATCGTGTTCGCGGTGATGGACGTGATGAATATCGACCTGCACCGTATCTCCCTCGGCGCACTGATTATCGCGCTTGGCTTGCTCGTTGACGATGCGATGACCACCGTCGACGCGATGATCCGCCGCCTCGGCGCGGGCGATACCAAGGACCAAGCGGCGACCTTCGCCTACCGCACACTGGCGGCACCGATGCTGATCGGCACGCTGGTCACGATTGCGAGCTTCGTGCCGATCGGCTTCGCGCAGAGCTCGGCGGGCGAGTACACCTTTTCGATTTTCTCGGTGGTGGGCATCTCGCTCATTGTCTCGTGGTTGGTGGCAGTTATATTTGCGCCGCTGATCGGCAAGGCCATCCTGAAGGCGCCGAAGGTGGAGGCCAACCCCAAACCGGGTAGGATGCTGGAGGTCTACAGTGCCTTCCTGCAGGGCGCGATCCGCGCCAAATGGCTGACTATCGGCGTGACGCTGGGTGCGTTCGCCGTGGCGATTTTCCTCTCCCAGTTTGTGCCACGGCAGTTCTTCCCGGCCTCCGACCGGCCCGAGTTGACGGTTGACATGACGCTGCGGCAGAACGCGTCCATTTATGCGACCGAAGCACAGGCAAAGCGCTTCGAACAGCTGTTGCATAACGATCCCGATGTCGACCACTACAGCACCTACATCGGGCGCGGCGCGATCCGCTTTATCCTGACACTCAATGTGCAGCTGGCCAATCCATTCTTCGCGCAGTTCGTGGTCGTGGCGAAGGATATCGAGGCGCGCGAGCGGCTGCAGGTCAAGCTGGAGAAAGTGCTGGCCGAGGAGTTTCCTGAAGTGGTGGCGCGCGTGTCGCCGTTGGAACTGGGCCCACCCGTGGGCTGGCCGCTACAGTACCGTGTGTCCGGGCCGGACCAGGACCGGGTGCGCGACATTGCGCTCGATCTGGCCGTCGTGGTGGGCTCCGAACCCCGCGCACGGCACGTCAATTACGACTGGATGGAACCGGCACGACAAATCCATATTAGCGTCAACCAGGAACAGGCACGCCAGCTGGGCATTAGCTCCAGCGCACTGTCCAGCGCGCTGAATGCCGCAGTCACCGGCACCGTGGTGACCCAGGTGCGCGATGACATCTACCTTGTCAACGTTTTGGCGCGGGCCACCGATGAACAGCGCGCGTCGTTTGCGACGCTTAGCTCGCTGCAGGTACCGACACCGAGCGGACGCATGGTGCCGCTGAGCCAGTTCTCGACCTTTGTCGAGGAGCAGGAATTTCCGCTGGTGTGGCGGCGCGACCGTATTCCCACACTCACTGTGCGCGCCGATGTGGTGAGCGGCGTGATGCCCGACACGGTGGTTGGCGCGCTGGCGCCGAAGATCGACGAGTTTGCCGCCACGCTGCCCGCGCACTATAGCGTCGCAACCGGAGGTCTGTACGAAGAGAGCAAGATCTCAAGCGATTCGGTCTACGCTGTCGTCCCGCTAATGCTGGTGCTGATGCTGGTGATCATGATGGTGATGCTGGTCAGCTTCCGCCGCCTGGCCATGGTGATCTGTGTACTCCCTCTGGGTCTTATCGGGGTAGTGTTGTCGCTGCTGGTGTTCAACCAGCCACTTGGCTTCGTGGCGATCCTGGGTATTCTCGCGCTCATCGGCATGATTGCAAAAAATGCGGTGATTTTGATTGTGCAGATCGAGACCGATCGCGCCGAAGGCAAGAGCGTGCACGAGGCCGTGCTTGCATCGGCGACCTCGCGGATGCGGCCGATGTTTTTGACGGCACTGTCGACGGTGCTCGGTCTTATCCCGATTGCGCCCACCGTGTTCTGGGGGCCAATGGCGTTTGCCATTATGGGCGGTCTGCTGGTGGCGACGTTGCTGACGCTGGTGTTCCTGCCGACGGTCTATGTGGCAGTGTTCGGCGACGACGAAACGTCTTCCGGGCCAACAGGAGAGCGCAGCGAGCCCACTTTTGCTGGGCAGCTATAAACGATGCGTGAACCCGCTCCCGCTGCCCAAACGACCATGGCTACCGGACAGCAGCCGTCACTTGGCCTGTACTCGCCGCGCCGCAGCGCACTGTTGCGCGGCGCCGCGTTCTTCGTGCTCTGGCTGATCCTGATGCAAAGTCTTAAAGTCTCCGATCTCGCGATTGGTGCCATGGCAACTGCCCTCGCAACCTGGGTGAGCCTGCGCCTGCTGCCGCCCGCCACAGGATGCCTGCACTTCGGCAGTCTGCTCCTGTTACTGCCGCATTTCCTGTGGCAGTCGGTGCACGGCGGTATCGACGTCGCCCGTCGTGCGCTGTCCCCGCGTTTGCCGCTGTGCCCCGGTTTCGTCAGTTGTCCGCTCGGTTATCCACCCGGGTTGGCGCGTAACACGTTTGCCACCATTACCAGTCTGTTGCCCGGCACGGTGCCCTGCGACGAAGTCGACGGGGCGCTCGTCTATCACTGCCTCGACACCCGGCAACCGGTGGTCGAGCAGTTGTGGGAGGAGGAGCGTCGCCTTGCCCGAGCATTGGTGGCAGGGCGCAGCCATGGCTGAGTTCCTGTTGATGGCGGCGGGTTTCGTGCTGGCCATGGTGGCGCTGGGGCTGGTCCGCATCCTGCGTGGGCCAAGCACTGCCGATAGCATGATGGCGGTGCAATTGCTCGGTACCGGCGGTATTGCCGCGCTGTTGCTGCTGGGTGCTGCGACCGGGGAAGATGCTGTCGTTGACGTGGCCTTGACGCTGGCGTTGTTGGCGGCGTTCGCATCCTTTGCTTTTGTTAAGGCCGCAAGCGATACATCCGGGCAGGACGCCGCCGCAGAGCGCGACGCGTGAGTGCTGTGCTGGACGTTCTGTCCCTAATCGCGATTGCGGCCGGGGCGTTCTTTTTTTTGGCGGGTACTGTCGGTCTGCTGCGGTTTCCCGATACGCTGACGCGCCTGCATGCGCTCACCAAGGCTGACAATCTCGGCCTCGGCCTGGTGGTGCTCGGCCTGCTGCTGCAAGTGGACAGTGTGCTGGCGGGCTTCAAGCTGGTGTGTATCTGGCTGCTGGTCCTGCTGTCAGCGGCGAGTGTGTCGCAAGTGATTGCGCGTTATGTGCGCAGTAGCGAGCCATCCCGATGATCGACCTGCTCAACATTGGCCTTGTCGCATTGATCCTTGGACTGGCCGTATGGGCTATCGTTGCGCGTGAAGATTTTGCTGCAGTCGTCGGCTTCATCGCGTACGGCCTGCTGTTGACGCTGGCCTGGGTGCAACTGCATGGCATCGACGTCGCTCTCACTGAAGCGGCCATCGGCGGTGGCCTGACGGGCGTATTGCTGATTGGCGCAGTAGGGCGGTTGCGCGGCAGTGCCGCCGCGGTGAAAGTCGAACGATCTTCCACACCCGTGCGCTGGCTGGCCGCAGGTGTGTCTGCCACCGTTAGCGGCGCGCTGGTTATCTGTGTGCTGGCATTCCCTGACCCCGCACCCACCCTGGCGCATCACGTCGCCGACAATATCGCTGACACCGGCGTAGGCAATCCGATCACCGCCGTGCTACTGGTGTTTCGCTCGATGGATACGCTGCTCGAAGCCATCGTACTGCTGTTTGCGCTGCTGGGTGTCTGGTCACTCGCAGCTGATCAAAGCTGGGGAGGGCGGCCGGGGCCCCAACCGCAATCGTCCGACCCGAATGGCATTCTGGCCTATGCGGCGCGCGTGTTGCCACCACTGGGCATTATTGTTGGCACCTATATTTTCTGGATTGGCGCCGACTATCCCGGCGGCAAGTTCCAGGGCGCAACGATTTTGGCCGCGATGTGGCTGTTGGTGATGATGGCAGGACTGACCGATGCGCCGCCTATCAGCCGTACCTGGCTGCGTGTCGCCCTGGTGGCCGGGCCGCTGGTGTTCATCGCTATTGGATTCGCTGGTGTGCTGACGGCTGATGCGTTTCTCGGCTACCCGCACGGACTGGCCAAGCCTTTGATCGTCGCCATCGAGCTGGCGTTGCTGCCCTCGTTGACGCTGGTGCTTGCTCTGCTGCTGCTCGGTGCGCCACAGCGCGGTATGCGATTATGAACGCGGCAATGCTGTTCGGACTGAGTGCTGCGTTGCTGGTCGGCCTGGGTTTGTTCGGCCTGATCGTAAACCCGCACCCGCTGCGCAAAATACTCGCGTTCAATGTACTCGGCAGTGGTGTGTTCCTGCTCTGTGGTGCCATCGCGCGCCGGGGAGCCGCTGCCGGTTTTGGGGGAGACCCGGTGCCACAAGCGCTGCTAATTACCGGTATCGTCGTCGCTTTTTCCGCGACTGCACTCGCCGTTGCGTTGCTGCTGCGGCTATTTGAGGTGACAGGATCAGTCACGCTCGCCAACGACCTGCCTGCCGCAGCGCAAGTCCCTCCACAAGCCCCTCCGGGTCAGGTGTAGCCGGTGTCCGCTACGCTCCAGGCTGTGACTACCCCGGGCGGATTGCTGCTGGTAGCGGCCGTGCTGGTGCCGTTCGTGGCTGTGTTGGTCGGGTTTGTGCTGGGCGCGGGTCACGTGCGCCGCGTCGCTCTGCTGACGTTAGTGATGGGCCTGGGTATCGCCATTGCCATTGCCGCAGCGTGGGTGCAGTCGGATACGCCAGTGGTCTACCTGCTGGGCGGTTGGTCGCCACCGCTGGGAGTAGCGCTGCGCGCCGACGGGCTGTCTGTGGTGATGCTGCTCGCCGTTGCCGTGGTCATCGGTGGCATCGGCATCTATGCCTGCGCTGATTTCACCACTCCCGCTGGCGCGCCGGAAGCGCGCGCACCGTTCACATTCTGGCTGCTGTTGCTCGCGGTGTGGGGTTCGCTCAATCTGGTGTTCGTCAGCGGCGATCTGTTCACGCTCTACGTTGCGCTGGAATTGCTGACCTTCGCGGGAGTGCCGCTGGTTTGCCTCGATGGTCGCGGCGAGACGTTGCGCGCCGCACTGCGCTACCTGTTGTTTGCACTGCTGGGCTCACTGCTCTACCTGCTGGGCGCGGTACTGATCTACGGCGCCTACGGCACTTTGGATATTGCCCTGCTGGCGGCGGCCGTGCAACCGGGCCCGATCAGCTGGACCGTACTGGCTCTGATGACGAGCGGCCTGCTGGCCAAGACGGCGTTGTTTCCGCTGCACATCTGGTTGCCAGCGGCGCATGCCGGTGCACCGGCGGCGGCGAGCGCGATCCTGTCGGCACTGGTGATCAAGGGTTCGTGGTTTCTCGTCGTCCGTCTCTGGTTTGACCTGATGCCGGGTGTGGTGACGTTGCCTGCAGCGCAGCTACTGGGTGGTCTAGGCGCTGCCGCAATTGTTATCGGCAGTGTCGTCGCACTGCGGCAGGTGCGCCTGAAGCTGTTGGTCGCCTATTCGACGATGGCCCAGATCGGTTACCTGTTCCTGATGTTTCCGCTCGCGTTCGATGTCGGCAGTAACACCCTGGTGCACGGTGCGGCGCTGAATGGCGGACTGCTGCAGGCCGTGTCGCATGCCACTGCGAAGGCCAGTATGTTTATGGCCGCGGGACTCATCTATGCAGCGCTGGGTCACGACCGCATCGCCGATATGGCCGGTGTCGCCCGCGCACTGCCTGTCACCGTGCTGGCATTTGCACTGGCCGGTATAGCCTTGATGGGAGTCCTGCCCAGTGGTGCGTATCTGGCCAAGAAGCTGCTGCTTGATGCCGCCGATGGCTCGGGGCAGTGGTGGTGGACTATTGTGCTGCAGGGCGGCGCAGCGTTTACTGCCGGTTATGTGGTGCTGGTGCTGGTCAGTGTGCTGCGCCGTCGCTCTGAGCCATTGCCGGTGGTAAAGCGTGTCTCGCGACTATCTGAATGCGCGGCACTGGTGCTAGCCATGAGTTCGCTATTACTCGCGCTCGCCGCACTCGGTCCCGTTCCCAGTGAGCTGCTGTCGAACCCTCTCGCGCCTAAAGAACTGGTGCCAACCCTGCTGGTGGTACTGGGCGGCGTGTTGCTGGCGCAGGGACTGGCACAGCGGCCATTGCTTGGTTCCGGGCGCGTTGATGCTGGCGGCCCACAACGCCGCGCTGTAGTGTGGGTGGGCGTGGCCTTCGAGCAGGCCGACCTGTTCGCGCGGCGCTGGTCGGTGGCCAGCATCAGCTTGCTCACCTTGGCACTTCTGTTTGGCGGGCTGCTCTTTTTCGGTGCAACGACATGACACAGACATTTTACAAAAAGGACATCGCTATGAGAATCAGCACAGTATTAGTGCTGCTTACCACCGTCGTTGCCGGTTGCACGATCGGCCCGGACTACGAGCGCCCCGCCGTGGAGTCACCCACCGCATGGCGCATCGACTACCCCACCGCAGTGGACGTGGCGAACACCAAGTGGTGGGAACAGTTCGGCGACCCGGTATTGAACGAATTGGTAGAGAGTGCGCTGCGTGAAAATCTCGACGTGCGTATTGCGGCAGCGCGCGTCGATCAGTTTATCGGCGCGCTGACGGCGACCCGCTCGCAGTTGTATCCGCAGCTTGGTTACAGTGCCGATGCGGGCCGCGCCAGGGCCAGCCGCGTGGGTCAGCCGCCGCTGCCGCCGGGAGCTGATCCCTACTTTTCACTGTATCAGGGCGCGCTGGGCGCGTCGTGGCAGATAGACCTGTTCGGTCGTGTCGCTCGCCTCAGCGAAGCTGCACAGGCGCAGGTCTATGGCAGTGAGCAGGCGCGCCATGGCGTGGTGCTGTCGGTAGTGACCAGCGTTGCGAGCAGCTATATCACGCTGCGTGCGCTGGATCGACAATTGGAAATCGCACAGGCCACCGCAGCCAATTTCACGGCCACCGCGCGACTGTTCGACCTGCGCTTCAAAGCCGGCATCGTGGCGAAAACCGAGGTGATGCAGATCACCTCGCAGCAGCAGCAAGCGCTGGCCGCCATTCCCGCTTTCGAGCAGGCCATTGCTGCGACGGAAAACCTTATCTCCATCCTCTTGGGCCAAAATCCGGGACCGATTCCGCGCGGCAAGACCATCGACCAGTTGCTCGCCCCGCTGATTCCTGCCGATCTGCCCTCGGTGCTACTGGAACGCCGCCCCGACATTCTGCAGGCAGAGCAGAACCTGGTGGCAGCCAATGCTAACGTCGGTGCGGCGCGCGCTCTCTATTACCCGACCTTCTCCATCACTGGCGTACTCGGTAGCGTCAGCACAGCGTTCGATGAATTCCTCACCGGCCCCGCTGCTGCCCGTCTGATTGCCGCTGATATTGCAGGCCCCATATTCACCTTTGGTGGCATTGAAGGGCAGGTCAGTTCGGCCGAAGCGGCCAACCGGCAAGCGCTGCTGTTTTACCAGCAGACAATCCTCAATGCGTTTCGCGAAACCAACGATGCACTTACCGGCTCGCAGAAGAAGGCCCAACAACTCGAGTTGCAGACCAACCGGGTCGAGGCGCTGCGTGAGTTTGCGCGGCTCTCCAGGCTGCGCTTCGACAAGGGCGTTTCAGGATATCTCGAAGTATTGGTCGCTGATAACGAGCTGTTTGCCGCCGAGTTGGCGGCGGTGGGCTTGCAGGCCGAGCGCTATACACAGTTGATTAATGTATACCAGGCCATGGGCGGTGGCTGGGTCGATATCGCTACCTCGATGGCGCCCGCACCACAGGATTTGAAATAAGTGGAGTACGATCTGCATCACTCGCCCGGGCGTAATGTTGCGCTCGTTGTTGTTGTCAATGTCGTTGTCGCCATATTGAGTTTGCTGCTGGCGCTGCTACCCGTTCTGGCACGGGCCGACATCAACCTTGTCGCTCCCAGCCGCAACATTGATCCGGCGCAGCCGCTGCGGCTGTCGCTGATGGTGACTGGTGAGGCCGACTCGCGCGACTATTCTCTGCCCGAGGTGCTGCGCGTCAGCCTCACGCCGGATCTGGGCGCTGCCGCCAGTGTCCAGTTGCATCGTGCCACGCCGGTGCCCGATACGATCACTCTGCGCAGCGGCGAGTTCATGCGTATCGACTATGTCGGTGCGGTGCCACCCAATCTGCGCGGCCGGGTTCGCATCGACGCGGTGGATATGGACGCGCCGGCAATGCTGGTGCAGCTCTCTACGCCAAGAACTGCAACAGAACCCGTTTTACTGCCAGCCAGTGACATGGAAAGTATTGCGCAGACCGACGCGGCAGCGGCGCCTGCTCCCGCGCCGGTCACGACCCTGAGCGTACGCACAGGCAACGACCCCAATCGCCAGGTGGATGGACGCTTGAGTTTTTTCGAACCCATGTTCTTCGCGGTCGGTGACGGCAGCGACGCCAATGCCAAGATGCAGCTGAGCTTCAAGCTGCGCCTGTACGAGCCGACTGACAAGACCTCGCGCGACTTCGTGGACAACATGTACTTTGGCTACACGCAGCCCGCCTTCTGGGATCTCACTGCGTATTCAAAGCCGTTTGTCGACACCAACTACATCCCCAGCTTTTTCTACTACATCCCCAATACCGACTGGCGCATCGACGGCAATACGGTGGGGTTCGCGGCCGGCATCGAGCATGAATCCAATGGCAAGGACGGCCCCGAATCGCGCAGTCTCGACGTGTTGTTCGTGCGGCCCTACTTCAGCTTCGGCGATACCCGCGATTTTCACTGGAGCGCATCACCCAATCTGTATGCCTACATTGAAAAGAACGAAAACTCCGATATCGCCAAGTACCGTGGCTACGGTGACTTTCACTTGAGCTATGGGAAAGACAATGACTGGCAGGCGGCGTGGATCCTGCGCAAAGGCACCAGTACCGAAAAGTTCAGCGCCGAGTTGCAAGCCACGTACCCGATTAACCAGTGGTATCCCGGCGTGTCAGGCTACCTGATGCTGCAAGCCTTCACCGGCTACGGTGAGTATCTGCTCGACTACAACGAGCGCGAGCCATGGAGCGTGCGGATCGGTTACGCGATCTCGCGGTAGTGAACGAGAATATCCGGCGTGTGGCGCATAAGGGGATGGCCACCGCAGGCGATCAAGTTGGCAGCGAGCGATTCCAGCGGCGCACGATGAAGCGGTAGGCGAGCGCGCCGATCAGGCTCATGCCAATCAGTCCGAGCCCGAGTTGCACCAGGCGCCAGAACACATGGTCCACCAGCGATTCCACCTGTGTGGTTGCGTGGCCCGATAACTGGGTCAGGGCAGGCACCTTGGTATCGACCTGATTGAGCAATACCTGGAGATGCTGGGCCGTCTCGCCGAGCTGGCGCAGCGTCTGTGTGTATTGCGTGATGTCGAAGGGTTGTCGGGCTGACGGCGTGGTTGCCGACATAGCTGCCGATGTTGCAGTGGGTTCGAAGCGTGCCATCAGCGTATCCAGCGACGCGATCGTTCCCTGGACTGAATCGGAGGTGGCGGTGCCGGCCTCCAGCGCCCCGCGCAGCTCGACGATCAATGCCTGTAACTGACCCTCACGCGAGTCGAGGATGCCAGTCAGTTGGTTGATCGTGGCGGCGCGTTCTTTTGCCAACAGATCAGGCAGGTCGGCGGCGAGGGTGCTCGTTTGCTGCGCGGCGGTGCTCAAACGCTCGATGTTCTGCAAAAGTCCCACCGATTCAGGCATCACGGCCAGCTCGAACACGAGTTGTTGCACCTGCATGCTCAGGAGCTTGGGCGCGCGCTGTGCATAGTAAACAGCTCGCTCGGCGAGCTGACGTGATTGTGTGAGCTCCCGGACCGCAGGATCGAGATTGCTAAGCGGATCGATGCCGATGAACGAGAAGATGCTGCCGGTAGGCATCTTGCCCGTCCGCGCAGTGCTGGTAGTGAATGCGAAGTCCTCGAGGTGAATAAAGGGCACTGCTCGTTGGAGCGGGTTGTCCCGATGCCAGGTCTCCAGACTGGATCGAAGCTCGCCAATCTGTTCGGGCGTCAGTAATTCACTGGCGAAGGACCATATGCGTTTTTCCAGTGCGTTGTGTGCGTCGAGCAGGCCATCGGCCTGTATAGAGTAGCGTTCACGGCTCCAGCGGTCTTCAATGACCATCCGGCTGAGTGTGACAAATACCAGCATGTCTATCGCGTTCAGCTCCGGGCTGGGGCCGCTTGCAATGGTGAAGGCGGCGGTTGCCTGCGACACAAGCCAGGACTGCGCCATCAGTCGTTCGGCAGGGCTTTCTGTTCCCTGTTGAAAGGCGACAACCTGGTCAGTGATACGGGCGGTGTATTCGTCCGCAAAACGCATGACATTGAGTTGCACCCGCAAGAGTGCCGCAGCGCTCTCCTCAGCGCCGGTGTTGCGAAAAAGCCTGTTGGTCAGTGCGCAAGAGGATAGCAGGGTGCAGGAGACCATCAATACAAGAAGAACGCGGGACAAAGTGGCCGGGTAATGAATGACGCGGGCGAATCGACTCTGGTTTCGGTCTGGAGTTTTCATTAAATGATGGCTTCTGTCAATGACAGCGGCTGCGGAGCATCGGGCCTTTTCATTGCAATGCTTAGGGTACGATGCCGTCATAGTCGCATTGTCCGTCGGCACAGCTGGCACGCTTGACCAGGATTGAGGCTATCCGGCTGCCGCGCTCGGTTGCGGCGTCGGTGCCGATGATCGCGACACGACCGTCGGCCGGCGCCACGTACTCATGGACGATGTCGCCGAAGCCATTGCGCTGAATCGCGATCTTCTGCCCTTTGGTCACCGTATCGTTGAGCTTGACGAGCAGCGTGACAAAACCACCGGCGACTACTCGGGCCGATTCGAGGTCATCACCGACAAAGACGTTCCGGTCTGCTGCCGTCTGTCGCTTAGGGCCCGGCAGAACGCCGTAGTGCACCAGCACATTGTGGTTGCCGTCGACGCCCATCTCGACCATTTCGGGAACGAAGCCGCGTGGGCCGCCGAGTTCGGTCGTCACGGCCGGGATACCCGCCTTGACCAGCGAATACTCGAGCGTGCCGGGAAAGCCGGGATCGAGCATGAGCTGGTCTACTGGGAACAGTCCGCCGAGCTCGACTGAGGCCGGATCGTCTGCGTAGGCGAAGACGAAGCGGGCGAAATCGACGCCCGTGCCGCCAGTGTGGTGATCGATCCCGATATCGACATTGCCCAGGATAAGCTTGTGAGTAATCAGCCAGCTATGGCGCTCTACGGCATTGCCGTCCTCGCGGCCTGGCCAGGTGCGGTTGGGGTTGATCTGCTCTCCGCCCAGGTCGTTGATGGTCCAGGTCCGGGTGATATTTTCAATGCCCGGCCGACTGGGGCCGATGAGCGCGATCGCGGACCCCGTCATGTTTGCCGGATCGAGCGTCGCGAAAGTCGCCTGTACTGCGGCGACGGGATTGAGTTCATCGCCATGCACGCCGGCGACGAACAGGATGCGCTTGCCCGGCTTGGCGCCCTTGGCCACCAGCACCGGCACGTACCAGTACTGGCCGGTGGCGGTCTCGGCGCCGCGGAACATGAAACGGTGCATCTTGCCCGGCGCCAGATCAGTAAGATCGAGCTGGCTGATCACCCGGGCATCCTGGATCGTTTCGCCGGTGTAAACTGTGGCGGCATACGCAGCCGTTGCCGATAAAGCCATCACGGGGAAAAGCATTGCCGCCATTTGGAGTGTGCGTTTCATTTCGCGTTCCTTTGGTTCAGGTAGTTCATGGGAGAAATGATTTTTGCATTATCACGTTGCCACAGATGAAATGATCCCGCTCACTCATCGCCGGTGTATTCGCAGCCGCCATCCTTGCAGTTGTCGTTGTTGGTCAGAATACTGACGACATCGACGCCTCTTTCACGCACGGCATCGGTGCCGATGATGGCCACGCGCCCGTCGGTCGGGGAAATGTATTCATGGACGATTTCGCCGAAAGCATTTTTTTGCACGGCCACCTTCTGGCCTTTGGTCACCGTTTCATTCAGTTTGACCAACACTTCGGTGAAGCCACTGTTCTCGGCAAACAAATCGACCAGCTGGTTGCCGATGAGGGCATTCCTGTCCGTGGCTGTTTGGCCCATCGGGCGATCCTGCATTTTGTAGTACGAGAAAACATTCTCGACGCCCTTGACGCCGGCGTTGATCATGTCCTGATCGAAACTGCGGGGTCCGCCCAGCTCCAACGTGAAACCGGGGATACCTGCCGCAACCAATGCCGCTGCCAATGAGCCGCCAGTGCCCTGGTGGAGATAGATCTGGTCAATCGGAAACAGTTTCGAGAGCTGCAGGGCTTCCTTATCTTTACTATCGGTGAACGAAAACAGGGCGAAATCAATGCCATTGCCGCCGGTATGGATGTCAACGCCGATATCGACATTGCCTTTGATCAGATGGTTCATCAGCAGCCAGGAATGCCGTTCGACGGTATTGCCGTTTTCCCTGCCCGGCCAGGTACGGTTCGGATTGATCTGGCTGTGGCCGAGGTCCATCCATAGCCAACCGCGCGTGGTATGTTCAACCCCGGGTCGGCTGGCTCCGATGACGCCGATAACTGCGCCTGAAAGCTTCGATGGATCCAGTTCGGCAAATACCTTCTGGACGACGCCGATGGGATTGAGTTCGTCACCGTGCACGCCGGAGACCAGCAGCAGGCGTTTGCCCTCTTTGACGCCCTTGGCCACCATGACCGGCACATACCAGCGTTGGCCGGTGCCCATCTCGACGCCTTCGAAAAGGAATTTGTGTATTTGCCCCGGGGCCAGATCCTTCACGTCGAGCTGGCTGATGACTTTCTTCCCTTCAATCGTGTCGCCGGTATAGACCGTGCTGGCAAATGCGGACGACGCTGACAATGTCAGGGCGGAGAAAAGGATTGCTGCAATGCGGCGTGTGGTTTTCATTTTCGATCTCCTTGAGTCATATAGTTCGCGCTAGAAATCCTTGCGGATGGTTATCCAGATTTCGGTCGAGCTGTATTCATTGGCCAGTAAGTTGGTATCGTCGTAAATGTACAGGATCTCGGGGTTGAGCGACCAGGAATGCGCGAACTCCCAGGTCAGTCCGCCGCCGACCTCGTAGAGATCGTCCTCTCGTTCACCAATGCCCAGGACATTATCAGCGGCATCAACATTGATGCGCTCGATATTGTAGCGGTCGTGCTGCCACCAGCCAAAGACAAAGCCGCCCAGCGTTTCGGTTATCGTAAAGTTCAGCGAGGGTGACAGGCCGATGAAGTTGGAGTCGCCGTCGGGCCGGTCGTCCGTGGCAAACTCGCGCCCGCCGTGCGCGGCCAGAGTGAAACTCGCCGTGCCGTCCAGCAACGCGTGGGTCCAGCCTGCCGTCAACTCGGCAATATTGCGGCTGCGTTCACGCAGCCGCCCACTGGGGTAGTCGCGGCGCCTGAACTCGGCGCCGACATTGAACTGGTCGATGGAGCTGAACGCATAGCGCCAGTCGGTATAAATACCGTAGTCATTGCGGTAATCGCCATTGCCGCGATAGCTGTTGCGGCCCCGCAGGCCAACCGCCACGTTATTCTCACCCATTGATCGGTTGACCGCGCCGTTCCAGCGCAGGTCCTTGTCGTCCCGGCGATCGTCGTTGTCGTAGTAATCCCGGAAACGGTAATCGAGGCTGCCATTGAGCGCGTAGTTGTCAGTGAGCCGGTAGTTCAATCCACCGCCACCGCGTAGGGCGGTGAAGTTGTCGTCGGTATCGCTGCCGCCGAACTCATCAGTGCCATCTGTGGCATTGACGCTATAGTTGCCATACCCGGCAATCGCATAGCCGTTGAGGGCCAGGCGGTTGCCTGCGGCGTAGCCCTCAGCCGCGCGCGCATAAATCTCCACTTGCTGGTGCAGGTCAGCCGGCAGGTCGTCGATGCGCAGCACCGTCTCGAACTGGTATTTGGCGCTCGCATAGTTGCCCACGGCCAGGTAGGCGCGGGCCAGGCCCAGATGGGCGTCGATGGAGTCCGGGGCTGCGGCGAGGTTGCGCGTGAAGGCGATTACCGCCGTGTCGGCCCGGTTGGTGCGCAGCGCCGCTTCACCGAGCAGTGCGTTAAACACGCCGTCGTCGATGTGCTGAGCTTCCAGGGGTGCCAGCAGGTCATAGGCTTCTTGATACTTGCCGCCATCCACGAGCTGCCTGGCACTGACCAGATCGGCACCTGCTGCCCACGCTGAGCTGGCACATGCCAGACTGATGGCAACTGCGAGCGCGGGCAGGCCTCGAAGTGAGCGCTGCCGCAGGTCTTGCGGCTTGGGAGCGGACTTGACACAGGATTGATGCATCGCTTTCTTTCCTCTGGTCGTTGAGACGGCGCAAGCGCCTGGATACTGTGTTAGATACTGTGTTGGATATGGTGTTAGATACTGGCATGCGCAAATGTCGAAACCACGTCGATGGAGGGTGAGCGTGGTTGTGCAGTATCTGCGGATTCTATATTGTCACTGAGTTATATTTCAATCGAATGTGCATTCGTGGCGGAATGCCTGGCGCTGTGCCCCAATGCTGAGAGGCAGAGATGGCCACTACGGAACCACCAATTTCTCATGCGGGGCTGACCGCAATAGTGGTCGGCAGCATGGTGGCTGCGGGCATGTTCTCACTGCCGCGCTCCTTCGCCACTGTGACCGGTCCATTGGGGGCCATCATCGCCTG
>JANNXP010000090.1:0-2299 GCA_031409615.1 Haliea sp.
CTTCCTCCACCCACACCAACGAATCGTGTGTGCCGTGTATCACAAACATCGGTGGGGCGTCCGCCGCGACATGACTGAGCGGCGATCCGGTATCCCACAGCGCAGGATTGTCCTGTCGTGAACACTGCATTACCTTGTCAACGAGCATGCCATCCATCGACATCTCTGGCCGAATCCGATTGCGATCGAGAAAATCATACACGCCGTAAAACGGCACTACCGCCTGTAGCGCGGTATCGACCTGTTCAAAGCCAGGCTGCCACTCGGCACGATTGGGCGTCAACGCCGCCAGCGCACTGAGATGACCACCGGCAGACCCACCGGTGATCGCAATGAAATCGGGATTGCCGCCGTAATCGCTGATGTGCTCCCTGATCCACGCGATCGCTTTCTTCACATCGATAATATGCGCGGGAAATGCCGCCTTGGGACTCAAGCGATAATTGATCGCAACGCACAACCAGCCGCGCTGCGCCATGTGGTACATCAGTGGTTTCCCCTGCTGCTCTTTCTCGCCAATAATCCAGGCGCCACCATGCACCTGCAGCAACACGGGAAAGCCGCCTTCCCGCGGATCTTGCGGCTGGTAGATGTCCAGTAAATTGCGCACGCCTGCATCCGCGTAGGGAATGTGCGTGTGCGTACGCACACCATCACGCTTGAAATGGAACGGCCTCAGCCAATGGCGCGTATGAATATCATCGCACAGCAGTGGACGTCGGTCGGTGGGTATGTCCGCTCGATAATCGTCACCGAGCGCGCGGCGCAGGGCCGGTCGAAGGTGATCGGGTGAATCCATAGCCTGGCAATGCAAATAGACAAGGCCCAGCCAGGCCAGCGCAAATAGTCCCAAGCCGCTCTGGGCCAGCGGATCGGCAAAGATACCCAGAAATGCTAGCAGGGCAGTTAGTGCTACCTGCCACAACAGATGAATGAGTGCCAACTCACCGCACAACCAGGCGCTAAAGAAATAGACCGGTACCAGCCAGTAGAGGCGTCGCGCCTGCACAATCGCTGTGAGGGTGCAATAAGCGCTTACCAGCGCCAGAAAAAAGTAGATGCCAGCAAGACTCACGGCGTTCTCCAGAAATGGGATTGACATTCAGCGCCCTATTCTAAGTTAGCAGACACCGCCGTGTCGCCTTCCAAAATGGCCCTGTACTTGCACCCGCGACCGCGTTTGCGTAAGTTAGCAGGCCCTCTGCGTGAGAAAGACCGCCAAATGACCGTCAAGCTGGGCGTGGTGATGGATCCCATCACCGGTATTGATTATAAGAAAGACTCCACACTGGCCATGCTGTGGGCGGCCCAGGCCCGTGGCTGGCAGTTGTTTTATATCGAGCAGGCCGATCTCTATCTGGAACAGGGCGTAGGACGAGCGCGCATGGCGCCGCTGGCCGTGTTCCATGATCCGGGCCGTTGGTTCACCCTCGATACACCTGAAGACCGCGACCTCGATGAGCTTGACGTGATCCTGATGCGCAAGGATCCGCCCTTCGACAACGAGTACATTTACAGTACCTATATTCTGGAAGCGGCGGAGCGACGCGGAGCGCTGGTCGTAAACCGCTGCCAGAGCTTGCGCGACTGCAATGAAAAAGTCTTCGCCACCCAGTTCCCACAGTGTTGTCCACCGGTGCTGGTCAGCGCCGACATGCAACGCCTCAAGGATTTTCACCGGCAGCATCAGGATGCCATCTTCAAGCCTCTCGATGGCATGGGTGGCAGTGCCATTTTCCGGGTTAAGCCGGGCGACCCCAATGTGAGTGTGATTTTGGAGACGCTCACCCTGCACGGTCGACAAACCATCATGGCACAGAAGTTTATTCCCCAGATTGAGGATGGTGACAAGCGCATTCTGATGATCAACGGCGAGCCCGTGCCCTATTGCCTGGCCCGTGTGCCCCTGGTGGGAGAGACTCGCGGTAATCTGGCAGCCGGCGGGACTGGGCGGCCGCAACCTCTGACCGAGCGCGATCGCTGGATTGCCGCCCAGGTCGGGCCCAGTTTGCGCGAGAAGGGCTTGCTGTTTGTCGGCATCGATGTGATCGGCGACTACCTCACCGAGATCAACGTGACCAGCCCCACCTGTATTCGAGAAATTGACGCGGGATATGATCTGGACATTGGTAGCCAACTCATGGATTGTATTCAAGGTGAGTTGAGTAAAGGGCGCTAGTTAGACCATGTACTACCTGGAAACAGGCCACGATAAGCACACCCGATTTCGAAATGCCGTTCTCCTGGCATTCGCTGTGCATGCCGCGCTGATTCTGACTGTCTCATTCAGCGCCATTAC
>JANNXP010000091.1:0-13610 GCA_031409615.1 Haliea sp.
ACAGCGCAGCTAGACGTGCAGGCGGGAATGATTGGCGATAACTGGGCAAAAAGGGCTCGTAGAAAGACCCCCGCGAATCCTGATATGCAACTAAACCTGATGAACGCCAGAGCAATCGCGCTTATCGCCCAAACTCCGGGCCGCTGGCAACTGGCGGGCGACCAGTTTTATGTTGATCTGGACCTGAGTCCGAATAATCTACCGCCGGGAACTCAGTTGCTGATTGGCGACGCCGTGATTGAGGTGACGGCGGAGCCGCATCTGGGCTGTAAAAAATTCATGGGGCGTTTCGGGCGCGCTGCAGCGCTGTTTGTAAACTCTGACATTGGCAAATCACTGAATCTGCGCGGAATCAATGCCAGGATCATCCATCCTGGCACGGTGCACCAAGGTGCTACGGTTAGAAAAATACACATCACTCAGGATCACATATAGGCACTGGCGACGTCCTGCGCGTATCTGCAATAGCAGGCCGGTTAGCCAGCGCCCTACGAATAAGACTGAAATGAGTATTTCTTATGAAGAGTGCACGTAAGATCACCTTGGGTCTGCTCCTCCTGTGCATGCTGGCAGCCGGCATCTGGCAGCTGAGCGCGCCTGGAACGGAGCCCAAGCCCATCCGTGGAAAATCCTGGACCGGCAAGAGCTTTGTGCGCAATGCCGACGTCGTTCCGCAGCCCCTGACCGGGTTTGCCGCAGAGCCCTTCATGCATCCTTACATGGCTTTTGAAGGTGGTGGCCTGCACGGCAACCACTTCAATTCGGATGTGCATGTCACGTCCGGGCCTCTGGGTCAAAATCTGCAAGTCAAAACCCGCAGTGTCTCAGCCCTGCCGGGGGGCCTCTGCCCCACCATCACATTTTCCAAAAGCGGTTTGCTGGTCGCCATGTGCGCCTCGTTCGTGGGTTTTGAACTCAACCTGTTTGAACCGAAGACCCTGAATCTGCTGGCCACGCACCGACTGGTGACGCGCCCGTCCACGTTTCAGGCGCTGTTGCAGATGAACCTTGATCCCATCTTCCTCGACACCAGCGGCGGCAGCTACTTTTACCTGGACAACGAAGACCGCGCCGTGGTGGCCGACGCCAACCAGGTGATCCAGCGCATTGCTCATCGGCAAAAGGACAGCGGCGAATGGGAATTCTATGTGACGGATGCCTGGGATATGAAAGCTCAAGCGCCGCACGATTGCCTGGACTTCAATAACTGGTTTCCCGAGGGAGAGTGCGACCCGATCACCTCCGTCATGCCAGATTTCCAGGGCCGCATCTGGTGGGTGACGCGCTTCGGCCGTGTCGGCACCGTGAACCCCGCCACGGGTCACAAGGCCGTGCATCACTTTGAGGGAGAAGAAATCCAGAACAGTTTGTCGGCTGACGCCGATGGCATGTATGTGATCACCGATTACGCCCTCTACCACATGGCAGCCAATGACGACGACACGCCACAGGTGATTTGGAAAGAAATCTACCCGCGCAGTAATCGCTATCGCTATGGCAATATCAACAATGGCTCCGGCTCCACCCCCACCCTGATGAACGACGAGCGCGGTCGCAAGTACGTCGCAATCACCGATGCTGGCACAGCGCAGGATGAACGCACTGCCCTCGTTGTCTACAAACGGGAAGCGACAGTAGATGGCCCCAGGCAGATATGTCGCATGCCATTGTTTGCGGAAAATGCATCTGCGGTTGAGATATCTCCCATCGGCTGGGGACGCTCCATCGTCGTCAAAAATGATGCGGGGTATCGCAGCGCCTTTCACGGCACCTCGGAAGCCACCATCCCTGGCGGCATCTGGCGTATCGACATTCGCGAGGACGACAGTGGCTGCGACATCATGTGGCAAGCACCCGAACGTGTGCCTGCCGTGGTAAACAAACTCTCCTCCAACGGCCTGCTGTACTACTACACGTTCGAGGAGCAGCCCGATGGCGAGAACGCCTGGTTCTTCGTCACCCTCGACTTTGTCACAGGGAGAGTGGCTTACAAACAGTTTATCGGTCTTGGCCAGAAATTCGATATCAACTGGGGCTCACCGGCGATCGCCAAAGATGGCACTGTGTACCAGGGCATTCTTGAAGGCATCATCCAAATCGCTGACGGCCCTGCAGAAGGAACATAGTCATCCACTTTCCAGCGTATCTGGCGTTTACCGATCCGCTCACCCTGTTGCGTATTTTGCGTAACAACGGCGGCTTCGATGCGCGCTACACAGTGCGCGTGGTCGTGCTGTTCCTCGTGTCCATCGTAATGCTGCCCTTCAATGCACTGGAGTGGCTACTGTTCCAGCGTAGGATAGCGCAGACGACGTTGAGCGACAGTCCGCTGATTATTCTCGGGCATGATCGCAGCGGCACCACACACCTGCTGAACTTGATGAGTCTGGATCCGCAGTTTTCCTACACACGCCCCTCACAGATGGTGCTTCCTGGCTGCTGCATCCTGTTCGATAAAGTGATGGATCTGTTACTGCGCATACTGGATTACAGACGCCCATTCGACAATATGGAAGTGGGTCCGGGCAGCCCGCAGGATGATGAAGTGCCGCTGGTGAAGCTCACACCGCACGCGGAGTACCATAAGTACAGTTTTCCCAGGCATTACCGCTTCTGGCTCGACACCTATGTCTTCAACTTTTCCAGCGCATCACCGCAATATACGCAGTGGAAGAAAGTCTATCTTGGCACCTTAAAAAAAGCAGCCGTGCTGATGGGGAAAAATCGTTCACTGCTGAAAAGTCCGGCGACCATGGCCAACCTGAATGTGGTACTGGAGCTGTTCCCCCATGCGAAATTCATCCACATCAAACGTAACCCTTACAGCGTGCTGCCGTCGCAGATCAACCTGCACCAGACCATGGTGAATAAATATGCGCTGGAAACGATAAGTGAGCAGGAGATCAGGGACTTTGCCCTCTATCAGTACGAAGGCTATATGACCGGTTACCTCAAGCACAAACACCTCATACCGCAGGGCAACCTTATCGAGATCCGGTATGAGGACTTTGTACAGGATCGCCTGCACTGGTTAGGTAAGATCTACGATCAATTCGCGCTGGGCGATTTTAACAGCTGCAAGGCATCGCTGGTTGCCTATCTCAGCTCGGTTGAGAATTACGAGGCGCACCAGTTCAGTATCGACCCTGCTCTAAAGTTGCAAATAGATACCCGCCTTGCATTTGCCTTCACGGCACTGGGGTACGAACCATGAATCTGCGTTCGGGCGACAGCACGCTATGGTTTACGCCCCGCGATATAGTCATCAATCAACTCGTGTAAACGTGATACACGGCTTTCCTGCCCGGCCAGATAAGAGCCTGTATAGCCGCGCGATCGCATACCCTGCTGTTGGGCGGGGAAAATCGACATGTCCTGGTCTATGGTCAGGCCCATACTCTGCGTGCCCGCCTCGAACACCTCGTGCTCCACCACCGCACCGCGATCTACCAGTCCGGCTGCAGTAAACACCGGCTTGCTAGTACCATGAGGATTAGGGGCGTACCACCAATTGTCGAAAACGCATTGCTGCGGATCGGTCGGATGCGGTCGCGTGCGCAAAAAATGAAAGCCATCTACCCACAATGACACTGCGAAGTTGGGAAACAGAGTGTAGTGGTAGGCGTCCGTTAACTGGCTATCGTTGAGGTTATTGAAGTAGTCGTAGCCGCGTGCTGGGCCCAGCTGGCGCCTGGCCTGCTGCAGCGCATCGCGCGTGTGCTCGCCACGCCCGGTAAAATCTGCCGGATCCAGTTCCCACTCACACAGGGCGCTGGCCAGCGGCTCACCCACCGCGACCGTCTTGTCCAGCGACCCAGCGTCTCCGCCCCGCATGATCATACGACCGTGCCCCTCGTCTGCCATATCGAAGCGCGTGGTGGTGTAGCGGGTGTCGATCCCCGACTGCATACGCAATTTTTCCACTTGCGCGCCTTTCGGCTGGTGCACGGTATTGACATGGTAGGACTCATTAAAATTGTCCATCACCACTTTCCAGTTCACCGGGGCGATGGTCGTCTTGGCCACATAGCGCTGCCACCTCTCTATCCCATAGACCTTCCAGTCGTCCCACACCGGGCCGAGGTACTCGCGCAGACTGACGCAATCCGGGTCCATGTTGACCCAGACGAAGCCGGCAAAGGTTGCACACGAAACCTCCTTCAGCAGTAACTTGCCGCAGGGATTGCCGGCTGGAAAGTCGTCGGGGTCCTGCACGAAGTCCAGCGAGCCGTCCGTGTTCCAGGCCCAGCTGTGATAGGGGCAGATAAAACGGCGCACGTGGCCATTTTCGGCGCTGACCAGACGGTGGCCGCGATGTTGGCACACGTTGTAGAAGGCCTTAATGCTGCCATCCTGCTGGCGCACCATGAGGATGGACTCCCGACCCACCTCCTCCTGCTGCCAGTCACCCGGCTTTGGCATCTCGTCCTCGCGCCCCAACAACAACCAGACTTTCGTCCAGATGTGTTTCCACTCCTGCGCGGCAAATTCGGCGGAGGTGTAGCGATAGCCTTCAAGCGCGTGTCCGCGCAGCGACTGCTGTGGCCAGTCGGGTAGATCGCCGGGCAGCTCTGGCCCCTTTTCCTGCTGTGTCATACGCCAGTGCGCTCCTATTGCTGTACGGTTCTGATCGCCGCATCCTTGCGGAAAAAAAGCGTGCGTTTGCTGTTAAGCTATTCATCAGCTGCAACTACCAACAGGCCTCAAACATGACCCGCGATTACGCCATAGACCGCATCGAACTACAGGACGTCATGCTCAACTATGCCGCCGCTGTCGATGAACGTGACATCGATCGCTACAACGCCTGTTTTTGCGACGATGTCGAGGTCGTGGGCTTTGGCCCGGAAATCTATTATAGCCGCGACTCTTGGGTGAGCCACGTCTGGAGTGCGCTGAACAACTACAGTGCCACCCAACATTTACTCGGCCCCCAATCCGCCACCATTGCCGGCGACACCGCACAGACCCGCTGCGCGGTGCAGGCCCTACATGTTCTCGCTGATGGCAGCGAGCGCTTTACCCTGTGGGCCACGTACCACACCACCCTGCACCGGCTCGAGGGTCGTTGGCTAATCAGGCGTCATGAACTGGTGGTCTCCGCGTCATCCGCGCTGAGTCTAATGAACCAACCCTAGCCCATCGGGCGCCAGGTGCCGTGGAAACACACCGGCACCCGGTGGGATACCTTCGCCTTACCAACTGGCCCGGCGCTGATGTTCTGTGCATCGAACACGCATAACGCGCTGGTATTGCTCGGGATGTCATAGACACAAGTCAGCACGTAGCCGTCGCCTTCCGCCGCCGCCGCATTGCGCGGCACAAACATCGGCTCGGAAACATAGCCCGCCTCGAAGGCGTATAGTTCAGACTTCAGTGTCTTCACATTAAAATGCACGATGGCGTTGTACACCACGTCGCTATCCGGTATCCGCGCAGGAATTTTGTGGTCGGACGAGGTGTACCAACCGTGCGTGTAATCGCGCATGGCATAACGCGGATCGATCACGGGAAACTCCGCGCCATGGTCCGCCAGTTGCTCCATTTTTACCGTGGGGTTCGGCGCGTTCAGGTCGATGGTCCAGCGCGCGATGTACGGGTGGATATTGGGCGGCGTTGGCGTGCCATCCGTCATGGGGAACAGTGGCGGCGAGTCGAAGTGACAGGCTTCCATGATAATCACGCCGTCCTTGTCGCGTCCGTTCATAAAGTGGAACACATAGCAGGCTTCGCCATCGATCCACTGCATATCCGCAGGAGTGCCGTTGCGCGGCATGACCCCCACTTTGGTGCCAACCTGAGGCTCCCAGGCGAAAGGCGGCTTGCCCTCCATGGCGCGGTCCATGCTCCCGGTGATGGGCATAACCGGAAACAGGATGTAGTTCTCGGTCACCACAAAATCGTGCACCATCGCCGAGTAAGGTGCCTTGAACACATGAGACTCCGTCATGTGCCCTTCCTTGTTCACCTTATACAAACCCAGATCGTCAGAGAACGGGCCCGTAGCCATATAGGCATGGAACAGCAGTTCACCGGTGACGGGGTCGACTTTAGGGTGCGCGGACATGGTGGTGTTTAACTTGCCGTAAAAACTCCACGCGCCGTGGGATTCCAATGTATCCGGATCCATCTCGAACGGCAGGTGTCCTTCCTCCAACAGCAACATCCGGTTGCCGTGACACAACACGGAGGTATTGGCAACGCCCTCTTTATCGGTCAGCGCGAAATCCAGGTATTCCGCTGGCGTATCCAGCGGGTTCATACCACTGAACAAGGATTCACCGGTACGCTGCTCAATTCGAAAGCGCTCAGTGCGCGCCCAACGATTCTTGTGACTGACTTTGCCATTGTTGAAGGTAAAGGCGTGAATCATGCCATCCCCGGTGAAGAAGTGATAATCGTTCTTCGGCGGTACCTGGGGGTTGGGACCGTTGCGGTAAAACGTACCGTTGAGGTCTTTGGGTATCTCTCCTTCAATCACCAGATCAGGCGCGTTGCACTCGGCGGTGAGCGGCTCGTAATAGCCCTTGAGGAACTCGTTATCGGGCCATGGCTTCATCAGCAAGTTCTCGCGATCAATTGTCTCTTGTTACAGGGGGCACCAGAGGCACCCCCTATCAGTCAAGACTTAAACACCCGGGCGCCAGCCGCCGTGAAATCCGGCGGGAATGCGGTGGGACAGGTGTACTTTGGCCAGCGGTCCATCCGCCAGCTTGAGCGCATTGAAGATATACAGGCTGCTGGTCCGTGTTTCGAAACTGGTCACCACCGACAACAGGTAGCCCTCGCCTTCTGCTGACTTTGCAGATTTAGGTATGAAAATCGCTTCTGAAGTCAGTGCCTGTCCAAAGGAGTACCGATCCACCGCACCAGTGTCGTGGTCGAAGTGACCAACGACGTTGAAAAAGTTGTCGTTCTCCGAAATGGTGCTCTTCGCCTTTCCATCGGGCGAGGTGTACCAGCCGTGGCGGTACGGTTTACCTGTGTAGCGCGGATCACACTGGGGAAACTCAGACTCAAACTCGTCGATGCGCTTAAAAGTAGCACGCGGGTTCGCCTCGTTCATATCCATGGTCCAACGCGTCAGATAAGGCTCGGACTTGCCGGTGGATTCACCGTCTGTGGTCGGGAACAACGGAGGGGTTTCAAACTGGCAGGCATCAACTGAAATCACACCATCCTTGTCAAACCCGTTCATAAAGTGGAAGGCAAAACTCAGGTCCATCTCCACCCACTTAACATCCTCAGTCTTGCCACCATTGCGCGGCAGGATGCCCAGATGAACCCCCTTCTCTGGTTCCCAGGCAAACGGAGGCCCGCCCACCATCGCCCGGTCGAGACTGCCCGTGATGGGCATAACCGGAATGATAATGTAGTTATCCGTCATGACGAAATCGTGCACCATCGACGAGTAGGGCGTGGGAATGTAAATGCTCTCGGTGAGGATTCCGGCCTTGTTCACCTTGTGCACCATCACATCCGCGGAGAATGGCCCGGTGGCCATGTAGGCGAAGAACACCATTTCACCGGTGACAGGATCGATCTTCGGGTGGGCTGTCATCGCCGTCTGTAATTTCCCCCTGAAATTCCAGCTGCCGATAGACTCGAGTGTATCGGGATCCAGTTCGTAGGGAGGATGGCCCTCCTCCATCACCAGCAAACGGCCACCGTGCCAAACGATTGCAGTATTCGCTGTGCCGTCTTTATCGGTGAACACAAAGTCGGTGTACTCGGGGTCACACTCGAACGGGTTCATGGGGTTGATCAGTGTCCGCGCTTCCCTATCTTCGAGCTTCCATTTGTTAGTGCGTACCCAGCGGTTGTTGTAGTTTGCCTTGCCATCCTTGATATGGAAGGCGTGTACCATGCCATCGCCCATAAACAGGTGATAATCACCGCGCGGCGTGAAACGCTGGTTGGGGCCTGCACGATAGAGACTGCCGCACAGGTCGGCGGGGATTTCACCCTCAACAACCAGATCGTGTGCATCGCACTCCATCTGGATCGGGCCATAGGGAAAATTCAGGAAGGGGTTAGTTGCAGACATAGGTTGGGCCATGGGAAATCCTCGTTGTGGTCGGTGTAGATCATTCAATGTGAGTGTAGACGGCAGAAACATTACCACCCGATATTGATGTTTACAATAGAAACACCGAAGTATTTTTGCTAGCATGTTGCCACTGCAAGCAATAAGGATAGGGCGCGTGACGGCAGCAAAAGAAAAATACCATCATGGCGACCTGCGCTCTGCACTGCTGGAGGCCGCCCTGGCGGTAATCAGCGAGATCGGCCCACAAGGTCTATCCATCCGGGAGGTGGCGCGCCGCGCCGGCGTGTCCCACGCCGCCCCCTACCGCCATTTTACCGACCGGGATGAACTGATCCTGGCGGTAGTGGAACAAGGCTTTGAGTTGATGCAGCAGACCATGCAGGCCGAAAAAGCGGCAGCACCTGAGGATCCGCTTAACCAGTTTGCCGCCAGCGGGCTAGCCTATGTCAGCTTTGCCCTACAACACCCGGCCTACTATCGGGTGATGTTCAGCGGCGACCTGCTCAGCAGCACCGGCCACCTCTCGCTGCAACACACCAGCCACGAGGCCCTGCAGGAAATGGTGGCGAATATTGCACAGTGCCAGCAACTGGGCGTGGTGCGCGGCGGCGACCCGGTGATGCAGGCACTTGCCATCCTGTCTACCATTCACGGCTTTGTCTCCCTCGTCAACGACAACCGCATTGGTCACCTCGTCGACCAACCCTACTCCCTTGAAAGCATCCGCGACGCGGTCCTTGCCTCAATCTTTGAGGGTTTGGCCGCGCCCCAACCACGCCCTGCCTGAACCGAACCCGGCGCTGACCGCCAAAACACCCCTGGACGATAAAAAATCAGTCAATTCTGTTTGTTTTTAAAATGACGATTTGGTAATGTTGCACCCCTAGTCGCCGTGCCCGCAGCAGGCGATCTTCCCCGGTGCCTGCAGTGGCCGATAAACATAAGATTCTACTGGTGACATTCATGGTTAATCGTCGATTTATTTCCGGCCTGGTACTGCTGGCCCCATTGATGGGCATGACGGCTTACGCCGCAGACGAAGTGGACCCCAACGGACCCGACCCACTGGCTCTGGAAGAGATCGTGGTCACCGCCAACAAACGCGAGGAAAGTATTCAGGAAGTGCCCATGTCGGTGACGGCGTTTGGCAGCGAGTTCTTCAAGGACTCCGGCGTAACCAACCTCACTGGGCTGGAACAGTATACCCCTAGCCTGAAAATCACCCCCGGCACAGACTCCAACTCCACCTCCATCAGAATCCGCGGCATCGGTTCGGTCGGCACCAACGCGGGCATCGACCCCAGCGTTGGCATATTCATCGACGGTGTCTACCAGGGCCGCGCCGGCATGAGCATCGGCGATCTGATCGATATCGAGCGGGTCGAGATATTGCGCGGCCCACAGGGCACGCTATACGGCAAAAATACGGCGGCGGGCGCTATCAGTATTATCACCATGGCACCCTCGCCCGACGCGCTAGAGTCAACAGTCGAGACAACGTATAACTCTGATGAACGCGCTGAAGTACACGCCATGGTCAACGTGCCCTTCGGTGACACGGGCAATGCCATGCGCCTCAGCGGTTATGGCATTGACGGCGACCATCTCTACGAGAACTCCTACACCGGTGAAGGCATCAACAATGCCAGCAAATGGGGGGTGAAATCGCGTACCTTGTTTGACACCGGCGCAACATCAGACGATGACGGCTTCGGCGAATTTCTGCTGACTCTGGATTACAATAAGGAAGACACCGATTGTTGCGCACTGGCCGCTATCCAATATGAGGGTCTCTCTACGCTCAACACACCGGGAACGAATAACCCTTCGGCGCAACTGCAGCAACAATTAGGCAAAAACGCACAGGGTAACGACATAATGACCTTTGTCTCGTTTGAAGATACAGCACGCACCAACCCCAATGACCCGAACTCCCGCTTGGTGGGCGCCCCACCCAAGAATGATCCCTTTGGAGACGACTATTGGTTTGACGCCGAGACCTACAACAAAGTCGAAGTCGGCGGGACGGCGCTGGAATGGAACAAGGACGTGGCCAACGACAATGTCCTGACCTTTATCAACGCTTGGCGGACATATACATCTGATAGCGCCTACGACGGTGACTTCACCGCGTACGACGCCGTGACCGGCACCACCGACATCGACTTCGACCAGTATTCCTCTGAACTTCGCCTGACCTCTCCGGGTGGCGCGACGCTGGATTATCAGGGCGGACTTTACTACTTCTACTCAAATTTGGATTCCGTCGGCACGTTTCACCAGTCTGAGCAGCTGGTCAAAAACCTGGGGATATCGGGGATTTTTGATGGCGACGACGGCACCGTCAATACCGACGACAACACATTCACCACCACCAGTTATGCCGCCTTCGGTCAGTTGGTCTGGAACATCAACGATAAGTTCAGCACCACGCTTGGATTGCGCTTTACCAATGAAGGGAAAACCCGCAAGGGCTCGCAGCTCACCTCACCAAAATCAATACTGGACATTCCGCCGGTAGCGGGCCCCGATATTTATTACGACGACTCCCGCAGCGACAGCGATTTTTCGCCGACCCTCATCGCACGGTATTTTGTTACACCAGAGATCATGACCTACTCCAGCATCAGCCGTGGCTTCAAATCCGGCGGCTTTAACCAGCGTCGCTCAATAGCATCACAAAACGGCGAGTTTGAACCCGAAACCGCCACCAACTATGAACTGGGCTGGAAGGGCTCTACCGAGGACCGGCGCCTGCAGCTGAACGGCACCCTGTACCTGGTGAACTACGACGACTTCCAGGCACAGGCCTTCGACGGCTCCAGTATCACCGTGACCAATGCCGGCTCCCTGCAGAGCTACGGCTCGGAACTGGAGCTCACCTATGTGCCCATCCTCAATATGGTAGCCGGTACCGCCATAGGGTATAACAAAGCTGAATATAAGGAATTTGACAACGGACAGTGTACCGTCGGCCAGTCTTTCAACCAGTTCTACAACGTGAACGGCGGGCAGAGCCCAGCCTCCCCAGGCGTGAGTCTTTGTGTTCAGGACCTCGCCGGAGAAACGCTCGATAACGCACCGGAATGGACCGTCAGTTCATTCGTCCAGTACGACACAGACCTGACCGAGAACCTGGTGGGTATTGCACGTCTTGAGCACAGCTACATCGACAGTTTCTTCCTGGATCAGGCCCTGGATCCCATTCTTTCCAATGATGCTGTCAACCTCGTCAACCTGCGCTTTACCGTGACCAACGCTGACAACACCTGGGAAGCCGCACTCTGGGGTCGCAACCTGTTGAATGAAGAGTACTATGCGTTTGGTATCAACATTCCGGTACTCGGTGGCTACGCCGGTGTCACGGCCCCCGAGGCCGTCTACGGCATTACGGTACGCTTCAATCACTAATGGGTAATCAGCATGTCTGATCACACTCTTATCGCCAGCGACCGCGGCACAGGCCGCGTCGCCACCCCCAAGAAATCCGGCTTCTACTACAACTGGGGCCCGCAGGCGTGGATCGACATGTGGATGTCCAACACCATGCTGGTGAAGAAGGCCATGCCGATCGTCAGCCACACCTTCGTACCCATCCTGCGGTTGTCCGGCGATAAGGCGCAGGTCGATCGGGACTACGAACAGATCAAATCGCGCCGCGAAATCCTCAGCACCTTCGACTCGCCTCGGGAAAAATGGCGCAAGCGTTACGGCAACTTTGTACGCGAAGTGGAGTGGGCACTGCTGGAACTGCGCAAGCACTACAGTCAGAAGCAGTATGAGGAGATTGTGATCGGCACCTCGGTCGCGCTCTCACACGAAACCTCCGGCGACTTCCTCAAGATGATGAATAGCATGTCGGACAAAAACAAAACTAAAAAAACCAAGCCGGCTAAAGACGGTGGCGCCTCCAAACCCAGTCGCTGGAGCGCCTTCCTGTTCGACACATTCAATCCCGCACACTGGCTGATGGGTCCGGCCGCCATTACTGTATTTGATCCGAGCAATGGACTGACAGTGATAGAGATTCCCGATTGTGCCTGGCACACCTGTGGCCCGCAGGATCGACTACCCAATCCCAATGCGCTGCCTGAAGAGGGCTGCCTCAATATCTGCAAGGGTCCCTTTGAGGCGCTGTTCAAGGGTGCGGGCGGCGGACTGAAGATGGAGTTCGATCCGCACCTGCCACAGACCTCCTGTACCGTCAGAATGAGCTGGCAAACCAGCTAGGTCGTATGGACTGTCGCAATGGCGAAAATGTTGGAGATGTTCTCGGCGCAAAAGCGCTTGTGGCAGCAGCGCCAGGAGATTGAACAGCTGCGCAGTGAACTGGCCACACTGCGCGCACAAAATGACAGCATGCGCGAAGGCATGAGGCGCTGTGTGACCTGCGACTACCGTATCGACTTCAAGCAGCGCCAAGATGCGGGCAGCGACGCGCAGCCGGCCCCTGCCCCAATGCAGACAGACCACGAGCAATAAACCCCGCCCTATCCACACCTAACATTGAGAGGAACATCATGTCCGTTATTCTGGTTACAGGTAGCAGCACCGGCATTGGTCAGGAAACCGTACTGCACATGGCGCGCAAGGGCCACCAGGTTTTTGCCGGGCTACGCAGCCCGGCCACCGCCACTGAACTAAAAGACAGGATCGCCGCCGAGGCCCTGGCAGTTGAGATCGTGCAACTGGACATCACTGATGGCGACTCCGTGGATCGCGCAGTCAGAACGGTTATGGACAGCACCGGGCGCATCGACGCACTGGTCAATAACGCCGGCATCGGCGGCGGTCGCGCGGTAGAGGAAACGCCGCTGGAGGAAGTGCGTACGGTCTTCGAAACCAACTACTTTGGCACCGTGCGAATGTTGCTGGCAATCACTCCCATCATGCGCGAGCAGCGATCCGGCAGAATCGTCAACATGAGTTCTCTCGCCGGCCGTATGGTATTTGGCTGCCACGGCCACTACTCCGCCGCCAAGTGGGCGCTGGAGGGACTGAGCGAGGCCCTGGCCTTTGAGATGGCCGAGTTCGGCGTACGCGTGGCCCTTATCGAGCCGGGCTCTGTGCCCACCCCCGCCTGGGAAAAAGGCACGCCGCCACCGCCTGGCAGCCACTATATGGGAAGCCTGCAACGGCTGGGCCAATGGGCAACACACACCATGAAAAATCCCGCGGCCCCCCTTGACGTCGCCGAGGCTGTTGCCCACGCCATAGAGTCCGATACGCCCCACTTTCGCTACCCCGTTGGACAGGATGCAATAGAGGATATTGCCGGCCGTGCCAGCGTCAGCGATGACGAATGGATTGAGGCCAATCGCCTGCAAGGAGAGTCCTTTCGCCAGCGCTGGAAGGAAATTGTCGGCGTGGACTACTTCGGCTAGAAGCGGTAGCCCGATCTCCGGTTGGTGCGGCGTATAAAAATCACAGAGCGTTATGCCATCACCGGCAGTGGACAGCCGTGGCGCCCCGCCTGCTCCGGCTCCGGCAGTTGACCTCCGGTGCCACCCTGCTTGTTCAAGGAGAGAGAGCATTCACCGCAGGGTGGCACCGGAGGTCA
>JANNXP010000092.1:0-3380 GCA_031409615.1 Haliea sp.
CATGTTGAAATGGCAAAGGCGAAACCGGAGTGTGCGCCGGTTAAAATGCGCGCTGAAGATCCGTTGTTTATTCTCTATACGTCAGGCTCGACCGGTAAACCCAAGGGTGTGCTGCACACGACAGGCGGTTATCTCGTTTACGCCTCGATGACGCATGAATATGTGTTTGATTACCATGAAGGCGAAATTTATTGGTGCACCGCTGATGTCGGCTGGGTCACTGGCCACACGTATACCATCTATGGCCCCCTCGCCAATGGTGCTATCTCCGTCATGTTTGAGGGCATCCCAACCTATCCCGATGCGGGCCGCTGCTGGGAGATCATCGACAAACATCAGGTCAATACATTCTACACAGCGCCAACCGCGATCCGCGCGCTGCACGCGATGGGCAATGATCCGGTTACCCGCAGCTCGCGCGCCAGCCTGCGACTACTGGGCAGCGTGGGAGAGCCCATCAACCCCGAGGCTTGGGAGTGGTATTACAACGTGGTAGGCGACGCGCGCTGCCCGATTGTCGACACCTGGTGGCAAACCGAAACGGGTGGCCAGATGATCACACCGCTACCCGGTGCGACCGACCTCAAACCGGGCTCAGCCACTCTCCCCTTTTTTGGCGTTGAACTGGCCCTGTTAAATGACGGGGGAGCTGAGATCCAAGGGCCGGGCGCGGGATATCTGGTGATCAAGTCGTCCTGGCCCAGCCAGATTCGCACCGTGTATGGCGACCACCAGCGCATGATCGACACCTATTTCAAGCCCTACCCCGGCTACTATTTCACCGGAGACGGGGCCAGCCGCGATGAGGACGGCTACTATCGAATTACCGGTCGTGTGGATGACGTGCTTAATGTCTCCGGACACCGCATGGGTACCGCTGAAATCGAAAGCGCATTGGTACTACACGAACTGATCGCCGAGGCTGCCGTGGTGGGCTACCCGCACGACATTAAGGGCCAGGGCATATACGCCTACGTCACACCAATGCAGGGGGTCGAACCATCCGAGGCATTGCGCGTGGAATTGATCGCCCTGTGTGCGGCAGAGATTGGTGCCATTGCCAAACCCGATGTAATCCAGTGGGCGCCCGGATTGCCTAAAACTCGCTCCGGTAAAATCATGCGCCGCATCCTGCGCAAAATCGCCGAAAATGAGCTGGACAGCCTGGGGGATACCAGCACCCTTGCGGACCCATCCGTGGTAGAAAATCTGGTCGCTAACCGTCCGGTGTAGCTTGTACACCGATAAAAAAAGGGATGTGCCGTGAGGCACATCCCTTTTTTTAACTGTTTACCTGGTGCTGAGTATTACTCAGCAACTACCTGCTCTGTAGTTTCCTCTACTGCCGCTGCTTCATCTTCTAGCAATTCCTTGATAGAAAGCTTGATACGCCCTCGCTGATCTACATCCAACACCTTCACCCGCACAACCTGACCTTCTTTGAGGTGGTCCGATACATTCTCCACTCGCTCATTGGCAATCTGAGAAATATGGACCAACCCATCCTTGCCGGGCAGGATGTTGATGAACGCACCGAAATCCACGATACGCGCAACGGTCCCGGTGTACACCGCACCGACTTCTGCTTCGGCTGTGATTTCCTGAACCATAGCCACTGCCGCATCCCGTGAGGCCTGGTCCTGACCAAAAATACGCACCGTACCATCATCATCAATATCGACGGTCGCGCCAGACTGCTCAGTGATAGAGCGGATGGTCACACCACCTTTCCCGATGATATCCCGAATTTTGTCGGAATCGACTTTCAACGTGATCATGCTGGGGGCATTTTCAGAGGTGACCAGACGAGCTGCCGACAACACCTGGTTCATCTGTCCCAGTATATGCAGGCGCGCCAACTGCGCCTGTTCCAGCGCGACTTCCATGATCTGCTCATTGATGCCTTCGATCTTGATATCCATCTGCAGCGCGGTCACACCCGCCGCAGTACCGGCCACTTTGAAGTCCATGTCGCCCAGGTGATCTTCGTCGCCCAGAATGTCCGTGAGTACGGCAAACTGGTTACCCTCCTTCACCAAACCCATGGCAATACCGGCGACAGGTGCTTTAAGAGGTACACCTGCAGCCATCAGCGCCAGTGAACCGACACAAACGGATGCCATAGAGCTGGAACCATTGGACTCCGTAATCTCGGAGACCAGGCGAATAGTATAGGGAAACTCTTCACTGGTAGGCAGTACAGCTGCAAGACCGCGACGCGCCAACCGACCATGCCCCACTTCGCGACGACTTGTGAAGCCAACACGACCCGCCTCACCTACAGAGTAAGGAGGAAAATTGTAGTGCAGCATAAATGGATCGCGACGTTCACCTTCAAGGGCGTCTATGATCTGCGCGTCTCGCGTAGAGCCCAGCGTCACCGCGCCGATAGCCTGTGTTTCACCGCGGGTAAACAGGGCGCTGCCGTGCACTTTAGCCAACACATCCACTTCACAGGCAACAGCGCGGACAGTACGATTGTCACGACCATCGATACGTGGCTCGCCTGACAGGATGCGCTTGCGCACCAAACTCTTTTCGACCTTTTTGAAGATATCCTTCACGTTGTCGGCAGAGGGTCCGCCCTCGATGGCCAGTGTCGCAACTGCAGCGTCGCGGATCGCACCGACACGCTCGTAACGGGCCGCCTTCTCAGTGATGCGATATGCCTCACCCAGGTCAGCTTTGACTTTAGCTTCAACAGCGGCCAAAAGTTCTGCATCCACAACCGGGGTGTGCCATTCCCAACGCGGTTTACCAGCCTCAGCGACCAGTTCGTTAATCGCCTGAATCACTACCTGCATTTCCTGGTGAGCGTAAAGCACCGCACCCAACATCTGGTCCTCAGTCAATTCCTTGGCTTCAGACTCCACCATCAACACCGCTTCTTTGGTGCCGGCGACTACCATGTCAAGTTTGCTGTCTACCCGCTGCGCATAGGTAGGATTCAAGAAGTAGCCGCGGGCCTCGCTGAAGCCCACACGGGCGCCACCAATAGGACCATTGAAGGGGCAACCAGAAATCGCCAGTGCGGCGGAGGTGCCGATCATAGCGGGGATATCCGGGTCAATGTGCTTATCTGCCGACATGACAGTACAAATGACCTGCACTTCATTCATAAAACCCTTGGGGAACAAGGGACGAATGGGGCGATCGATCAGGCGAGAGGTCAGGGTCTCTTTTTCACTGGGCCGTGCTTCACGCTTGAAGAAGCCACCGGGTATCTTGCCGACAGCATAGGTTTTTTCCGTGTAGTGGACTGCCAGCGGGAAAAAGTCGCGGCCTGGGCGCTCGGATTTTTCTGCAACTACGGTACACAAAACAGATGTGTTCTCGACAGTCACCAGGACAGCACCACTCGCTTGACGGGCGATGCGGCC
>JANNXP010000093.1:0-30576 GCA_031409615.1 Haliea sp.
GGCCACCCCTTCTTGCCCGTTCTTGCAACAGCTTAACAGTGTGTTTCCCGCAGAGTGGACTCTCGTGGCCCATGTCAGTATCTTTTGAGAAGATAACCTCTGATCATCGTCACCTACAACGAGGCGGATGATATAGCCCAGGTATCACCCAAGCGCTCATCCTATTCCCCACCCCCAATGGAGATAATCACCCATGGCGACTAAATTTACAGCAGGCAGTTTTCTGGCTCGGTGGGTATTTGCAGCCGCGCTGGTTTTCGGAACCTACAATCCTTCAGCTTATTCCTACTTCAACTGGATTATGGGTCGGACAGGCGAATTCGGCCCGGTTATGGCTATGGCCGGTGTAGCGCTGCTAATCGCCTGGATCGTCTTTCTGCGAGCCACCATGGAGTCGTTGGGCGTGCTGGGCATCGTTCTTGGGGGAGCTCTCTTTGCCTGTTTGATATGGTGGTTGATTGACATCGATATACTCAGCCTGGATTCACCGCACGAGCTGACGTGGATTATTCTCCTCGTGCTATCGCTGATTCTTGCTTCCGGCATGTCCTGGTCCCATATCAGGCGACGCCTGACCGGGCAGTTGGACGTGGAGGATCACGATAAATAGGGTTGTGATAGCCCTCTCCAATTGGGCCGCGCTTGAGGATTTACCGCTGCAACCATCAGGAATTGTCGGGAAACAATTCCTTCACGTTAGAAACAGACGGTGAATCTATTGCTATCAGTTTGCCCTGTCTTTTCCACAGGTGGTCATAGCGCACTTGGTGGCCTCCAAATCCACTCACGGCGGAACTCAATACTGAACTGATGCCATCACAATCCATGGTATCGCAATGGCGCCGGAGTTTCGCGAGTAGTCGCTGGATTTGACTAAAGGGCAAGCACTCCTCTTCTGCACGCATGATCATGGGGTGCCCAGTGCCGGTCACGTTGGTTCCCAGCAGCAATTCCTCATGCAATTTTTCGCCAGGCCGCAGTCCGATAAACTCGATATCAATGTGTTCACCGATGTGAGTGTCGTGACTCATTTCGTAGCCACTGAGCCTTATCATGCGCTTTGCTAAGTCCACGATACGCACCGGCTCACCCATGTCCAGCACGAAGACGTCACCACCGGTACCCATTGCCCCCGCCTGCAGCACCAATTGGGCCGCCTCCGGGATACTCATAAAGTAACGGGACACATCCGGATGCGTGACCGTCACCGGACCACCCTCCTTGATCTGCTGTCGAAACAAGGGCACTACCGATCCAGAAGAACCGAGTACGTTCCCAAACCTCACCATGCAAAATCGAGTGGATGTCTCCTGCTGGGCCAGACCTTGCAAAACCATTTCTGCCAGGCGCTTGGATGCTCCCATGACATTGGTGGGGCGTACTGCCTTATCGGTAGACACCAGCACGAAAGTCTCCACCCCTGCCCTGCGCGCAGCTGCTGCGGCGTACCAGGTACCGAAGACATTATTGGCGACGCCTTCCGCGATGTTGTACTCCACCAGCGGCACGTGTTTATAAGCCGCCGCGTGGTACACCGTGCGCACTTCAAAGGTACGATAAATACTCTCCAGACGATTCTGGTCCTGCACCGAACCCAGTAGCGCTATCAGTTCGACCTGCAGGCCCAGACCAACCATGGACTCGCGCAACTCCCGCTCGATGCTGTACAGCGCATACTCGGAATTATCCAGAAGAATCAATTCCTGCGGGCCTGAACGTATAATCTGGCGACACAGTTCCGCGCCAATTGATCCACCTGCACCGGTCACCATTACGACCTTGTTGGTAATACACCGCTCAACCAACTCTGGATGCGGCGGTACCGGCTCTCGGCCCAGCAGGTCGTCGAGATCAATATCCCGTATCTGGTTGACACTGGCCTCTCCGGCCAACAGCTCGTTAATGGTAGGCACAGTGCGCACATAGACGGGCAGGCCCACGAGAGAATTGATGATTTCCTTACGCCGCTCGGGTGAGGCCGAGGGGATCGCAAGCAATACCTGGGTGATATTGTGCTGGGAGATCAATTGTGCCATGTCTTCGGGCCGAGCGACCTGTAGGCCATTGATCACCGAACGCTGCAGGTAGCGGTCATCATCGACAAACACCACCGGATGATATTGCTCCCCATGATGCAGGGCATGCAGCAATTGCCGACCGGATTGCCCTGCGCCGTAGATGATCACGTTCTCAGACAGTGCACGTAGCTTCGCCTGGTAGTAAGCCCGCACCGCCAATCTCGTACCGCCAATACCCACCACAAGTATTACCCAGTAAATGAAAGGTGTAGAACGCGGCACTTCCGCCCTGGTAAAAAAGACCGCAGCTCCAAGAATAAGGGTGGAATAACCGGCGGCCGTAATAATAGCCCAGATCGCCTGCTGCCCCATGAACCGGATAACCGCTCGGTACAATCCCAAACGGAGGAAAACCACGGCACTTCCGATGATAGTCACCACGCCACAGGCGACCTCCACAGGACCGAGATGGAAAGTCACATCGCCATAGCGCACAGCCACCGCAGACCACATCGCGGCAGTGACATACACCATATCGAGGAATAACAGGCAAGCCTGTTTGATATTGCGCGGGAGTTCTACTACTTTTTGTAGTACATCCCGAAAGGTTCCGATAAATCCGGCAATGGAACGCGACAAAAAGCTTCCAGGGCTAATCAACAAGTCCCCTCCTGTTCTCAACGCTATGACGGGGACATTTCTTGGCTGTACAAGTGTACCCGAGAGGGTGGAAGTCTACGCCAATCTCCCCATTTTCACCATGCCACAAAACAGGGGGACGTATGCCAAAATTACCAAAAATAGGCTGCGCTCAGGCCAAATTTGTACGGCCGTGGCAAGCGGTAACAACCACAGCACGTTTATCGCCAACAACAGCATATCCACTCTTTGGTGGGAATCCCAATAACGGCTCAATCGTTGATAGGCATGCTCTCGGTGCGGGTGCGTGAAGGGTTGCCCAGTGCTCACACGCCACAGCAACGTCCAGGTCGCGTCAGTGATAAAAACGGCCAGTAGCACCAACCAACAGAGCGGATTGAGTTGCCCCTGCACCGCACCAAGAAGCGCCAGCGAAGCCAGTAAAAATCCGGTGGGCACGCTGCCGGCATCGCCCATAAAAAGTCGAGCTGGTGGATAATTCCAAAATAGAAAGCCACTGTGCGCTGCAGCGAGTAAAAGGCAAAACAGCATATATTGCCCGCCGTGTCCCGTTAACCAGGAAATCATTGCCGCACCGCTGCAGGCCACTACCGCCTGCAGCGCCGCAATGCCGTCGATGCCATCCATAAAATTGTACAGGTTAAGACCCCACAGCATAGTGAGCGTGGCAAGCAGCACAAGCGCCCCGTTAAGCGGGATATAACCTGTATCCACAACTGGAAATAGAGCGCCCGCCACCCACAGGCATATCAGGCCGTACAACACCAGTCGCAAGCGCACCGACAATCCTCGCAGGTCGTCGATAACACCCCCTACCGTCAGAACCAGGGCAGCGACAGCCAGCATAACAAAGGACTCATCCCAGGCGCCGTAAAACTGCGCTGCCAACAGCAGGCCAAAGGTAAACGCCGACACCAGTGCAGCACCGCCACCGTGGGGAGTGGGATGCACGTGAGAACTGCGCTCGCTGGGCACATCGAGAAACTGTGGTGCTCGGGCAAAGCGCAGATAAGCCCCGCATAACAGTACCGAGAGTATGAGGGTGCCCAGCACTGCCGTCATCAACCAGAACTCCCGGCCCTGGCCATGTGTCCGATCACATCTTCCAACCTGGTTTGGGGTCGCCATTGCGTATCCGCCACCACCGCAGCATTACTGTAAAGCTCAGTACCAAATAGTTTCTCGTAGGTGGACTCTTCATAGTTGTTAGAAGCAATATCCAGCAGTCGTGCTCCCATGCGCCACACCCATCGCGGCCACCAGCCACTGCTCCTGCCCAAACCATGAGCCTCGCGCAACAGATCATAAATTTCTTGTGTGCTATAACTTTCGATGCCACAGGCTATCCAGGTATGGACCCCCGTGGGCGGCGGGCGCTTTGCTATGCCGCACAGTAGTTCGACCAGATCCGTAAGCGCGATCATGGATCGACCGCCACCCTGTGGAGGCCTGGGCAGACCCCGACGCACAGCACTGGCTAAATTCTGCAAATTCCCTTTAACACTGGCGCCGTACACCAGCGCTGGGCGCACAATCACGACTGACATCGGGTCATCGGTAAATTGCTCCCGCAGCGCGCATTCCGCCTGCCATTTGGACCGCCCATAAGCATCAACGGGAAAAGTGCAGGTGCTCTCTGAGCGCGCGGCCGCAGAAGGGGGTGGGCCCATGGCTTTTACACTGCTGAGAAATATGAAACACCTGATGCCGGCGGCCGACGCTAACCGAGCAAGACGCACCGTAGCCTGATAATTCAACTCGTCGTAGTCTGGCTCTCGAGCCCGACGATGTGCGATACCTGCCAGGTGAAAAAAAACATCCACTCCATGCAGCAAATCGCTATCGGGAGCCTTGCGCGCCAGATCCAATGCCAGTGTTGGCTCCCCGCTACTCAGCGGCGCGCCATGTTTGCTCAAGGCAATGACAGTGTCACCGCGAGCTGCAAGTTGCTGGCAAAGCTGGCGACCGATAAAACCAGTCGCTCCGCTGACTACACATTTCACAATGCTGCATCACTGTTATGAAAAAGGGGGCAATAGCCCCCCTAATAATACGGATGCGTTTGGCTTATTCCAGTGTTATTACATCGCGGTTCATGTCTAGCGTGGATTTTCCGATACCCTTTACTTCCGTTAGCTCATCAGCGGAGGCAAAGGGTCCGTAAGCTTCCCGATAGCGCACAATTTCCAGCGCTCGGGCTTCACCTACTCCCTTGAGATTGGCGGCCAGTGTTTGTGCGTCGGCCGTGTTGATATTCACGCGGGGCTCTGTCGACTTTGCTGCCGACTTTGCTGCGGGCGCTACCGTGGGCGTTGTGCTGGGCTTTTGCTCTTGCGCATGCACAGAATACATGCCTGCCAGCTCGCCCATACCAAGCGCCAACATCAGGATCAAGGCGGCAACCGCGCCTCGAGGTCTTGTGGAAAGGACATCCCGTGCTGCCATGGCAGTCCGGGTATTGGTTTGTATCAGATGGGAATCGATCATATCGTAATCTCCGTATTGGTTAACTGCATCCTTGCAGGCATCCGTACCGCAAAAAAGTCTAGCAGCGATTCGGTGACCGGGGGTTAACGCGGGCACATTTGATGTTACGGAGAGGGTCGCAGGTCCCGGTGATCACTTTGCAGCGCTGCCAGTGGAGTGGTATCGGTAGGGCTGTCGCTGCGCAGCTTGCCAAGTTCCGTCAGGGAGCGGTCCAACTGCCGCCTACAGGAACCCAGAGACGCACGCGTACGCACCAGAATGGCGGCAGAGACAATCATCCCCAATATGCCCCCAGATGCGAACGCAATAAGAATCCACAATGCAGTGCTCTGTGGCCCAAACGTGTAGATGAGGAGATCCAGGGGTACTGGTGTTTTATTTTGTAAGGCGAACAACACTCCCGCCCCCAGCGTAGCCAGTATGGTAAAAACGGTCAGGAGATTGCGCAGAAGCTTCATCGGAACGTCCAGGTCACTACCACAAGGTTAAAAAAAACGGCATGACCGTTTGATCATACCGTCTGATGGTCGCAGAACAAGTCTAAAGCTCCATTTGCAGCCCTAAATTTACCCGCTCACGCAACTCCTTGCCGGGCTTGAAATGGGGAACGTACTTACCGGTGAGTTCCACGGAGTCGCCGGTTTTGGGGTTGCGGCCGCGTCTCGGCTCCCGAAAGTGCAGCGAGAAACTACCGAAACCGCGAATCTCAATGCGCTCACCATTGGATAGTGCTTGTGACATGTGCTCTAGAATGGTCTTTACGGCCAGCTCTACATCCTTGGAAGATAACTGGCTCTGTCGGTCCAATATTGTCTCGATCAGTTCGCTTTTGGTCATGCAGGCCCCTGCCGAGGTGTTTTTATGATCGTTATCAAGGAAACTGTATTGTGTACCCTGCTGGAGGATTTCGCAAGTCGTTATTTTATAACGGAAAAGTGAGGTTCATAACCTCCGCTATTGAACAGGCAGAAACAAAAAAGGGCGCACCATGGGTGAGCCCTTCATTGCATCAACCGCCGCTCATTAAGAGCGTTACTGTTCGCCCATCTGCGCTTTGATCAGATCGCCAATGGTACCCGGTGAGGCCGTGTCGTATTCCGACTCCTTCAGAGACTTCACAGCCTCCTTCTCATCGTCAAAGTCCTTGGCCTTGATGGATAGTGCCAGGCCGCGATTTTTGCGATCTACCAAGATAATCTTGGCTTCGACCGAATCGCCGATCTTGAAGGAATTGCGGGCGTCTTCAACCTTTTCGCGGCTGATATCAACGGCCTTCAAAATGCCTTCAACCTCATCAGCTAATTTGACTGTCACCGATTTGGCATCCACCGCCACGACCTCTCCGGTGACAATTGCGCCGCGATCATTTTCGGCTACGTAATTACCGAAAGGATCGTCTTCCAACTGCTTGATGCCTAGGGAAATGCGCTCGCGCTCAGGGTCGATGGACAGAATAACTGTCTCGATCTCGTCACCCTTCTTGTAGTTGCGCACGGCTTCCTCACCGGCCTCGTTCCAGCTGATATCGGACAAGTGCACCAAACCATCAATATTGCCTTCCAGACCGATAAAGATACCGAAGTCAGTGATGGACTTGATACTACCGGAAATTTTGGCACCCTTGCTGTACTGGGAAGCGAATGCGTCCCAGGGATTCTGCTGACACTGCTTGATGCCCAGAGAGATTCGACGGCGATCTTCGTCTATATCAAGCACCATCACCTCCAGCTCGTCGCCGAGGCTGACGATCTTGGAGGGATGAACATTTTTGTTGGTCCAATCCATCTCCGACACGTGCACCAGGCCTTCAACGCCCTCTTCCAACTCGGCAAAGCAGCCATAGTCAGTAAGGTTGGTGATTTTCGCCTTGACGCGACTGCCCTCGGGATAACGGCCCGTAATCTCCAACCAGGGATCCTCTCCCAGTTGCTTCAATCCCAGGGATACGCGGTTGCGCTCGCGATCAAATTTGAGAATCTTGACGTCAATTTCCTGGCCAACTTCGACGATCTCGGAGGGGTGCTTGATGCGCTTCCACGCCATGTCAGTAATGTGCAGCAGGCCGTCCACGCCGCCCAGGTCAACAAACGCACCGTAGTCGGTGAGGTTCTTAACAATGCCTTTGACAGACATACCTTCCTGCAGAGACTCCAGCAGCGCATCACGCTCAACGCTGTTGGCCGCTTCCATGACCGCACGACGCGAAACCACCACGTTATTGCGCTTCTGGTCCAGCTTGATGACCTTGAATTCCAGTTCCTTGCCTTCCAGGTGCACTGTTTCACGCACCGGCCTTACATCTACCAGAGAGCCTGGCAGGAACGCGCGAATGGTGTTGATATCTACAGTGAAGCCACCCTTGACTTTGCCGTTGATAATTCCGATAACCACTGCGTTGGCTTCGTGTGCTGTTTCCAATTCCTTCCAGGACTCGGAACGCTTCGCCTTTTCGCGAGATAGCTTGGTTTCACCGAAACCGTCTTCCACAGCTTCCAGCGCAACCTGCACTTCGTCGCCGATGCTAAGGGTACATTTACCATTGGCATCCATAAACTGTATGCGAGGAATAACACCTTCGGACTTCAGACCCGCATGTACGGTGACCCACTCGTTATCAATGTCGATGACCACACCCGTGACAATCGCACCGGGCTGCATATCGACGGTTTTCAGACTCTCTTCAAATAGTTCGGCGAAGGATTCGCTCATTGCACAGTACCTGTTTAAATTGATCGAGACAGTCACCTGCCTCTACCGCGCCTCCAGCCGGCCCGGGTCATCCAGAATAAACTGCTCTCTCCACCCTGACTGGATTCGATGGAAAAAACAGCGTTAAAAGCCATTTAAAAGGAGTTAAGCGCCATTGGCGACTAGATAAGACCTTTTTTCTTCACTTCGTGCATCACCCGCTCAAACACATCGATGATCGGAGTGGCGCTGCTGTCAATAACAACGGCATCTTCTGCGGGAACCAAGGGGGAGATGGGGCGGCTTCTGTCGCGTTCATCCCGCTCCCTGATATCCTCAAGAAGGCGCGCGACACTAACACTTTCCCCCTTTGCAATCAACTGCTTATAGCGCCGCTGTGCACGCTCGGGAGCGCTGGCTGTAAGGAAAAATTTGAGCGGCGCATCCCTAAACACCACGGTACCCATATCGCGGCCATCGGCGACCAGTCCAGGTGGTTGCATAAACTCCCGCTGCCGCTGCAGCAAGGCCTCTCGCACGCCGGATATAGCGGCCACAGTGGATGCTCCACGCCCACCTTCTTCGGTGCGAATTGCCGCGCTCACATCTATCCCCTGGTAAGCCACCAGTATTTCACCAGTAGCGGCGAGGGAGAACGCCACCTCAAGATGCCTGGCTACCTCGGTTACAGCCGCCTGATCATTCCAGCTGACTCCCGCAAGCACACAGGCATGGCCAGTCACGCGATACAGGGCACCGCTGTCCAGCAGGTGCCATCCAAGTTGGTCTGCAAGCATGTGACTGATGGTCCCTTTGCCGACTCCAGAGGGGCCATCAATAGTGATCACCGGGACGCTCGACACCGGCGCCTAACCCTCCGCCGCAGTGATACGCAGGCCGAGACCCCGGGCCAGGGTGTCAAAGCCGGGGAACGAGGTGGCCACATGGTCGCAGTCCAACACAGTAATGTCATTTGCGGCACGCAGTGCAGCAATAGCAAAGGCCATCGCTATGCGGTGATCATGATACGTACGGATGACGCCACCGCCGATAGCGCCGCCCTCGATGATGATACCGTCCTCCAGCACTTCGTTGTAAACTCCCAGCGTATTGAGTCCCTCTGCCATGGCCGTAATGCGGTCGCTTTCCTTGACGCGCAATTCTTCGGCACCACGCAATACTGTGCGTCCGGTGGCGCAGGCTGCGGCAATAAACAGAGCAGGAAATTCGTCAATGGCAAGCGGCACCTGATCGATGGGAATTTCGATACCCATTAACGGCGCGTACCGCACGTGGATATCCGCGACCGGCTCGCCGCCGACATCTCGTGTGTTTTGCAGGGTGATATTCGCCCCCATCAACCGCAGAATATTGACGATGCCGATACGCGTGGGATTGATGCCCACATGGGTAAGCAGCAAATCCGAGCCAGGCGCAATACTCGCCGCGACCAGAAAAAAAGCCGCCGACGATACATCTGCAGGGACATCGATATCACAGGCTTGGAGACTGCCACCCCCCTCAAGGGAAATCACGCCCTGAGCGCACTGCACGGAGTAACCAAATCCCCGCAACATGCGCTCCGTGTGGTCGCGGGTGGAGGCAGGTTCGGTGATTGAAGTGCGCCCCTCGCTGTAGATACCGGCCAGCAGCACACAGGACTTGACCTGGGCGCTGGCCATGGGCAGGTCGTAATGAATGCCCCGCAGCCGCTGCCCGCCACTAATCACCAAAGGCGGTCTGCCGCCGTCGGCGGATTGAATACTGGCGCCCATACTGGTCAGCGGGTCAATGACCCGACCCATGGGACGACTGCACAGGGAAGTGTCCCCGGTCAGTTCAGAGTCAAATGCCTGGCCCGCCAGCAGTCCGCACAGCAGGCGCATACCGGTGCCCGCATTGCCCATATCCAGCGGTCCCACGGGAGGTGTCAGACCGTGCAGCCCCACTCCGTGGATCGTAACACTGCCATTGTGTGGCCCCAGGATCTGAACCCCCATGGCGCGAAATGCAGCCAGAGTGGCCAGGGCGTCCTCGCCTTCCAGGAAGCCATTTACCCGTGTAATGCCGCACGCCAGGGCACCCAGCATAATGGCGCGGTGGGAAATGGATTTGTCCCCCGGGACTCTGGCCTCGCCTGTAAGAGCACCACCGGGTAGCAGCTTGAATTGCATAGGGTTTGAACCTTAAGGTATTTTTCGCCTGCTGCGCTGGGCCAATAGGGTAGCGAATTTATCCCGGGCCAGCTTGGCCCGACTGAACGTGTTGAGCAATGCGTCCGCGTTCTCATCGTGCACCGCGTCGCGCAGACGGGCCAGGTGTTCACTGAACAAATCGATGGACTCAAGCAGCGCCGCTTTGTTGGCAATGGCGATATCGCGCCACATGACCGGGTCGCTGGACGCAATACGGGTAAAGTCCCGAAAGCCCCCTGCAGCACAGCGGAAAATATCATCGCTGGCCTCCGATGACGACAGCGCATCCACCAATGTATAGGCCAAGACATGGGGCAAGTGGCTGGTCGCCGCGAGCACTGCATCGTGCTGTTCAACAGTCATATCAACGACCTCGGCACCGGCGCTGACCCACATCGCACGCACTAATTCCACCGCTGCCGGGTCATTGCCCGTCTCGGGCGTGAGTATCACCCGGTGGTTAACAAACAAGTCGGCGTCGGACGCATCCACGCCACTGTGTTCTGACCCGGCGATGGGATGGCCCAACACCAGTTGCGGCGGCATTGTTCCAGTCACGGCAACTGCTGCGTCCCGCAGGACGCCTTTGACGCTGGCGACGTCCGTTACCACAGGCCCGCCGGATCGACCAGGCAAGCGCGGCAGAATGTGCTCCAGCATCCGCGCGGCCGTTAGCGTGGGTGTGCAGATCACCAGAATATCCGCGCGCTCGATAGCCTCATCCAGATCGAGCGTGAACTCGTCTATCACGCCCAATTCCACACCGCGCCGCAGGGAGGTATCACGGTGTCCATAGCCAATGAAGCGCTGGCTGAAACCACTGGCGCGCAGGGCCCTGGCCAGCGACCCACCAATGAGGCCAAGACCGACAATAACAAGATCGCCAGAGGCGTAAGTCACAGCGAACCTACAGTAACGCCTGGGGATAGGATCCCAGGGGCTTTAGCATGATGGACTGCTCTTCCAGTTCCACCATGATGGCGGCAATTTTCTCGTCCTGGAGATGGCCTTCAAACTCGATGAAAAACACATAGGCCCATTTTTCAGTACGCGAGGGCCTCGTATCTATGCGTGTCAGGCTGACATTGCCCCGCCTGAACGGTTCAAGCAGCGTGAACAGTGCGCCCGGCTTATTGCGACTGGAGACGATGATGGAAGTCTTGTCGCGGCCGCTGGGCGGCACTTCCTCGCGCCCGATGATCAGAAATCGTGTGGTGTTATCCGCGTAGTCTTCAATGTGGGTCGCCAACTTCTCCAGTTGGTACAACTCCGCTGCCATATCGCCAGCCACCGCTGCCACACCGGGCAATTGCGACGCCATGCGGGCTGCCTCCCCATTACTGCTGACGGCTTCACGCTCGATATGGGGCCAATGCTTGTCCAGCCAATTGCGGCACTGTGCGAGTGCCTGCTGGTGCGCGCAGATACGGGTAATACTGTCCTCTCGGGTATCCGGGGCCACCAGTAAATGGTGGCCTATGCGCATCTCTACCTCCCCGGAAATCTTCAGGGATGAGTCCATAAAATTGTCCAGCGTGTGGCTGACCATGCCCTCGGTTGAATTCTCCACGGGCACCACACCGTAATTGCACTCACCGGACTCCACCTGGGAGAACACGGCATCAATCGTAGTTTGCGGCACGCAGATAGCGGCATGCCCGAAATGCTTGATGGTCGCCCCCTGGGTAAACGTACCTTCAGGCCCCAGGTAAGCTATGTGCAGCGGCTTTTCCAGAGCGAGGCAGGCCGACATGATTTCGCGAAAAATGTACGCCACACTAGCGCCGTCCAGTGGACCGGCATTGCGACTGATAATGCTCTCCAAAACCTGGGCTTCGCGCTCTGGGCGGTAATACACCACCTCAGCACCGGTCTCACCACGCTCGTGTGCAGCCGCAACTTCGGCCAGCTTTATAGCAGCGACGCGCTGCGCACACTGGGCGCGCTGATTGATCAGCGCCTGGATGTCCTGGTCAATGGCGTCGATGTCGGCCCTGACCTGCTCTAAATTCCTGGTGTCTGCCATAAGCGGAACTTAACCGTTGCGTTGTTCGAAATCCTGCATGAAAGCGATCAGGGCATCCACCGCCGCCTCGCTCACTGCATTGTAGAGACTGGCGCGCATTCCGCCCACCGAGCGATGGCCCTTTAGATTCAAAAGGCCTGCCGCCTCGGATTCCTGGAGAAACTGCTTATCCAGACCGGCATCCGCCAGGGTGAATGGCACATTCATCAGGGAGCGACTGGGAATTTCAACCGGGTTGGCGTAGAAACCGCTGTTATCGATTGCCGCATACAGCTTCTGCGCCTTGCGGCGATTCAGCGCCTCCATAGCGTCCAGGCCACCCAGTTCCACCAGCCAATCAAACACCAGGGCCGCCAGGTACAGGGCGAAGGTGGGCGGCGTGTTGTACATGGAGTCGTTGTCGGCAGCGATCTGCCAATTCAGCATGGCCGGGCACAGGGCATGGGCTCGACCCAGTAGGTCGCGGCGCACAATCACCAGAGTGAGACCAGCGGGCCCGATATTTTTTTGGGCACCGGCGTAGATTGCACCGAAATCCGCTACCTGTATCGGCCGCGAAAGTATCGTGGACGACATATCAGCCACCAGCGGCGCATCTGCCTGCGGTGTCCAGAAGTACTCCACCCCTCCAATGGTTTCGTTGGGCGTGTAATGCAGATAGGCCGCATCGGCATTTAACTGCCATTCCCGCTGCGGGGGAATCGTGGAAAAGTTTGTCTCCTGGGAGCTGGCCACCACGTTTACCTCGCCGTAGCGCCGCCCCTCTTCGATCGCCTTCTTGGACCATTCTCCGGTATTTACGTAATCCGCACCGCGGTGTTCACCGAGCAGATTAAGTGGAACGGCGGAAAACTGCGTGCTGGCACCGCCCTGCAAGAACAACACGGCATAGTCGTCGGTGATACCTAGCAGGTTGCGCAGAGTCTGCTCGGCATGCTGTGCAATACCCACCACTTCGGGACTACGGTGGCTCATTTCCATGAGTGACAGTCCCGTGCCATGCCACTCCAGCATGTCGTCACGGGCAATTTCCAGAACCGACTCCGGCAGCGATGCCGGGCCGGCGCAAAAATTATAACAACGGGTCATATGACTTGGTTCCTCAGGGCTTGGGGGAAAGGCGCACTACTCAACGGCACCTTCTTCGGTTTCATTGTCTGCTGCGAACTCCGGAGCGGGTTCATCAATGCGCTGCACACCCACCAGGCTCTCGCCCTCTTTGGTGCGGATCACGCGCACGCCCTGCGTATTGCGACCGAGGACTGACACTTCATCAGTGCGGGTTCTAACCAGTGTGCCCTGATTGGAGATGAGCATCAGCTCGTCGCCCTCGAAGACCTGCACGGCACCCACCATCCTACCGTTGCGCTCACTGGTCGACATAGCAATCATACCCTTACCGCCGCGACCCTTGGTGGGGAACTCATCAAGCTGTGTGCGCTTGCCATAACCATTTTCGCTCACTGTCAGAACCATACCCTGTGCCTGCGGGATAATGAGGGAAATCATGCTGTGCCCTGTGCCCAGGCGAATCCCGCGCACGCCACGGGCGGTGCGACCCAGCGCTTTTTCCATCTCCCGAAACCGCACTGCTTTGCCCTCGCTGCTGAACAGCATGACATCGCAATCGCCTGTGGTAATTGCCGTGCCCACCAGTACATCACCCTCATCCAGACGGAGAGCCCGCAGACCCACACTGCGCGGACGGGCAAAATCCATAAGAGCAGATTTCTTGACGGTACCGTTGGCGGTTGCCATGAAGATATAGTGGCCCTCGGCGTATTCCCCGATCGGCAGAATTGAAGTCACCCGCTCTCCCTCTTCCAGCGGCAACAGGTTGACCATGGGTCGGCCCTTCGAACCGCGACCCGCCAGTGGTATCTGATACACCTTCAACCAATACACTTTGCCCAAATTGGAAAAGCACAAAATGGTTGCATGGGTGCTGGCGATCAACAGGTGTTCGACAAAGTCCTCGTCCTTGACTGCCGTGGCAGACTTACCCATGCCACCACGGCGCTGCGCCTGATAGTCGCTAAGAGGCTGGGTCTTGGCGTAACCGCCGTGGGAGATCGTGACCACCCGGTCCTCCTGTGAAATCAGGTCTTCCACCGTCAGGTCATGCTGGGACGCAAGAATTTCCGTGCGCCGCTCATCGCCGTACTCGGCGACAATTTCTTCCAGTTCCTCACGGATCACCAGCTTGAGCCGCTCGGGATCACTGAGGATATCCAGAAAATCAGCAATCTCCCGCAGGCGCTCCTGATACTCATGCAGCAGCTTCTCGTGCTCCAGTCCGGTAAGGCGGTGCAGGCGCAACTCCAGAATGGCTTGGGCCTGGACCGGCGACAGATGGTACTTGCCGTCGTGCATGCCGTACTGCGGCTCCAGTTCATCCGGGCGACAGGCATCGCTGCCGGCACGCTCCAGCATGCCGGAAACATCACCCGGCTCCCACGCTTGCGCGAGAAGTTTATCTTTGGCCTCTGCGGAACTGGGGGATGCCTTGATCAGGGCGATAATAGGGTCAATGTTGCTCAGCGCAATCGCCAGGCCCTCCAGGATATGGCCTCGTTCGCGCGCCTTGCGCAACAGGTATACCGTGCGCCTGGTCACCACTTCCCGCCGGTGACGGATAAACGCTTCGATGATCTCCTTCAGATTCAGAAGCTTGGGCTGGCCATCGACAAGCGCCACCATATTGATCCCAAATACCGACTGCATCCCTGTCTGGGCGTACAAATTATTGAGCACCACATCACCCAACTCACCACGGCGCAGCTCTATCACCACGCGCATGCCATCCTTGTCGGATTCATCGCGCAACTCGGTGATGCCCTCTATCTTTTTCTCCTTCACCAGCTCTGCAATGCGCTCAATCAGGCGCGCCTTGTTCAGCTGGTAGGGCAGCTCGTGAATGAGGATGATATCCTTGCCGCGTTTTTCATCATGAATAACTTCCGCGCGCGCCCGAACATAAATACGGCCGCGCCCGGTGCGGTAAGCCTGAATAATGCCGGCACGGCCATTGATGATTCCGGCGGTAGGGAAGTCCGGCCCCGGGATGTGTTCCATCAATTCATCAATAGTGATGTCAGGGTCGCGGATTAGCGCCAGGCAGGCACTGACCACCTCGGTCAGGTTGTGCGGTGGAATATTGGTGGCCATGCCCACGGCGATACCGGATGAGCCATTGATCAGAAGGTTGGGAACCCGGGTGGGCATGACCGCCGGTATACGCTCGGTGCCGTCATAGTTGTCGACAAAATCGACGGTTTCTTTATCCAGATCGGCCAGTATGGCGTGCGCAATCTTGCGCATACGAATCTCGGTATACCGCATGGCGGCCGCAGAGTCGCCATCGACCGAGCCAAAGTTACCCTGGCCGTCCACCAGCATGTAGCGTAGGGAAAAAGGCTGGGCCATGCGTACAATGGTGTCGTACACCGCAGAATCGCCATGCGGGTGATACTTACCGATCACATCGCCCACTACGCGGGCGGACTTTTTGTAGGTCTTGTTCCAATCGTTGTTGAGTTCATTCATAGCGAACAACACGCGCCGGTGCACGGGCTTCAAGCCGTCTCGCACATCGGGTAAGGCCCGCCCCACGATCACGCTCATGGCATAATCCAGGTAGGACTTTTTCATCTCGTCTTCGATATTGACGGGGACGATTTCTTTGGCTATTTCACCCATGTACTTCGGCTTCCTTGACTGGCTGCGAGCGCATTTTCTGGACAGCGATTGAGTCTCTTGCAAGGACTCTTTGCAGCGTCAGATGTCACACTGCGCAGCCCCGAAATCCAACCGCAGATTATACGGGAAGTTACTCCGCTCTCGCTATGTTTTTGCAGAAAATTGCCGTCATTGGGGAAGTGTCGACCCATTTATGGTTATACTTTCGCGCGCCCCCCCAAAATCCGCCGAAACAGGGGGCCGAGGGTCTACATTGAGTGCGCGTAGACACGCCGAGGAACAGGAAAAAGTGCCATGATACTGCAACGCAAAACAGCAGACACCCTGATCCATCCAGGCTGGATTGTACCTGTCCTGCCCCATGGTAAGGTGCTGGAGAACTACAGTATTGCCCTGCAGGGAGATCGTATTGTCGCGCTGCTGCCGCGGGCACAGACCGACTCTATTGAGGCGCGGCACGTACTTGAACTTCCCGGACAGGTGCTATTGCCAGGACTGATCAATTGTCACGGTCATGCCGCTATGAGCCTATTGCGTGGCTACGCGGATGACCAACCGCTCATGCCATGGCTGGAGCAACATATTTGGCCTGCAGAGCGCGCGCATGTTGGCGAACAGTTTGTCGGCGATGGCACCGAACTGGCCATTGCCGAGATGATCCGGTCTGGCACCACCACATTCAGTGATATGTATTTTTTTCCCAACGTGTGCGCCGCTACCGCACAACGGCTGGGTATGCGCTGCCAGGTTACCTTCCCTATTTTCGACTTCCCCTCTGCCTGGGGTACGGACGCGGACGATTACATCAGCAAGGGCTTGGCCCTGCGCGATGACTTCAAGCACAGCACGCTGGTGTCCGTTGTGTTCGGGCCCCACGCGCCCTACACCGTATGCGAGGAAAATCTGGCAAAAATCGCTATTCTTGCAGCGGAGCTGGATGCCCCTGTACACATCCACCTGCACGAAACGACGGGCGAGGTCCTGCAAGCCGTGGAACAAAATGGCGAGCGTCCACTGGATACACTGCACCGCCTGGGACTGCTAGGTCCCAGGACCCAGTGTGTGCATATGACAGACCTGGGTGACCAGGACATCGCCCTGCTGGCGGCAACCGGGGCCCACGTGGTGCATTGCCCACAATCCAATATGAAATTGGCCTCCGGCAACTGCAGGGTCAGCGCACTGCTCGCCAAGGGCGTAAACGTAGCGCTGGGTACGGACAGCGCGGCGAGTAATAATGACCTCAATATGTTCCAAGAAATGCAGGCCGCCGCACTACTGGCCAAACTCCACACGCGCGATGCCACGGCACTGCCTGCGGCGGTTGCTCTGGCGATGGCCACCATCAATGGCGCCAGGGCACTGGGACTGGAGCACAGCATCGGCAGCCTGGAAGTCGGCAAACAGGCCGACCTCATCGCCGTTGACCTGCGTGGTCCCGAAACACAGCCGATGTATCATCCCCTGTCCCAGTTGGTGTATGCCTGCAATGGCAGCCAGGTAAGCCACAGCTGGATCGCCGGCGAACTGGTGATGGCGCAACGGGAACTCACGCGCATTGACTTGCGCGCACTGCTGTTGCGCGTCAGTGCCTGGCAACTACGCATCGTCAACACAGCGGACGCAGCATCATGAACGAAGGTTTGAATGTAGACCCACAGGAAATTGCCAAGTTTGCCGCACTGGCCTCTCGCTGGTGGGATCGCAACAGCGAGTTCCGGCCGCTCCACGATATCAATCCACTACGCGCCAATTACATCGACCAGCATTCGCCAGTCGCCGGCAAGCACCTGCTGGACGTCGGCTGCGGTGGCGGCATCCTGGCAGAGGCCATGGCCCAGCGCGGGGCTGTTGTCACCGGTATTGACATGGGCGAGGCACCGTTATCGGTGGCCAGACTGCATCAGCTGGAGTCCGGCGTTGCGGTCGACTATCGCCATTCCACTGCCGAGCAACTGGCCGCAGAGGAAGCGGGCACCTACGACATCGTGTGTTGCCTGGAAATGCTGGAACATGTGCCCGAGCCGGGCGCGGTCGTTGCCGCCTGCGCCGTGCTCGCAAAACCTGGCGGCGCTCTGTATTTTTCCACCATCAACCGCAATCCCAAGTCCTTTGCCTTCGCCATTGTGGGCGCCGAGCATATTTTGCAACTGCTGCCAGCGGGTACCCATGAGTACGCCAGGTTCATCAAGCCCTCAGAGCTGGCCAGCTGGCTACGCGACGCCGGACTGCTGCTGGAGGGCATGACCGGGCTGACCTACAATCCCCTGACCAAGCACTACCGATTGGACGAGACGGATGTTAGCGTGAACTACATGGTACGCGCGGTGAAGCCGATCTAATGGAACACACCCGCACCGGCTTTCCCGCTCCACTGCGGGCAGTCATCTTCGATCTGGACGGCACTCTGGTCGATACTGCCGATGAATTCGTCGAGGTGGTACAGCGCTTGCGCGCAGAACACGGCCTGGACGCAATGAACCCCGATCGTATACGCGCCTCCGTATCCAATGGCGCGCGAGCACTGGTCAGCCTGGGTCTGGATATACACGAGGAGGCGCCGGAGTTCGAGAGCAAGCGTCTGCGCCTGTTGGAACTGTACAGCCAGGTACTGGGTACCACAGCCGCGCCCTACCCAGGTATAGAGGTACTGCTGGCCCGTTTGCAGGACGCAGGAATTGCCTGGGGCATATCCACCAACAAACCGCGGGCCTACACAGAGCCACTATTGGCGCGGCTTTCGATACAACCGCCTCCTGCAAGTGTGGTTTGCCCCGACGACGTCAGCAATCGCAAGCCGCACCCCGAGTCGCTGTATCGCAACTGCCTGGACCTGCACTGTGCGCCGCATGAAGCGATCTATATCGGCGACCACCTGCGTGACATTGAGGCGGGAAGACGCGCCGGCATGTATACCATCGCGGCCGCCTACGGTTACATCGAACCCGGTGATGATCCGCTGCGTTGGGGTGCCCATGCCCAGGCCCGGTGCAGTGAAGATCTGTTCGAACTGATTCTCGGCCCGCAATAGCAGGATAGCGCATGTCAGCACTGAGTATCCCCACCCCCTATCTGCCCCGCGCCAGTCTACTGGCGGGCAAGACTATTCTGGTCACCGGCGCCGGCGATGGCATCGGCCGCAGTGCTGCTATCAGTTATGCGAGCTGCGGCGCCACAGTTTTGCTGCTGGGACGCACAGGCAGCAAGTTGGAGGCCGTATACGATGACATTGAGACTGCAGGCGGATCAAAGCCCGCCATTATAGAAATGGACTTGTCTAGCGCCTCCGAGGACAGCTACACCAACCTCGCAGCAAGCCTTGGGAGTGAATTTTCCTGTTTGGATGGCATCTTGCACAATGCCGCACTGCTGGGCGACCGGCGCCCCATCGCGAATGCCGGCTACGCCAGCTGGCTGGAGGTTATGCAGGTAAATGTCAACGCCCAGTTCCTGCTGACACGCACGCTGCTGCCATTACTGCAGCTGGCACCCGCTGCATCGATCATCCTGACCTCATCCGGCGTGGGCCGCACCGGTAAAGCCTATTGGGGCGCCTATGCGGTATCCAAGTTTGCCACCGAGGGCTTTATGCAGGTGTTAGCCAGTGAGCTGGAACACACCTCAAAAATTCGCGTCAATAGCCTCAATCCATGCGCCACTAACACGGCCATGCGCAGGACCGCCTACCCCGCAGAAACACCCACGAACAATCCCGCGCCGCAGGACATTATGGCGGCTTACCTTTTTTTGATGGGGGATGACAGCGCCGGTGTTACCGGACGGGCCTTTGACGCTCGTTAGCGTGGACCGGTCCGACCGCTCTTCTTGGCCGCGCCCCGACCATGGCGCTTGCCAAACTGGCGTTCCATAACGTCGCGCTCTTTAGGGGTAGTACGTTGCATTTCCTTCGGGACCAGTGCCGCCATGCGGTAGAGCGATTTGACGTCCGCGCGCTCCAGCTCCACCCATTGGCCCTGTTTGACCTTGGGTGGAATGAACACCTCACCGTAACGCACCCGCTTCAGCCGCGACACGGTCAAGCCCTGGGACTCCCACAAGCGCCGCACTTCCCGGTTGCGGCCTTCCATCAGCACCACGCAGAACCAGCGGTTGATGCCTTCTCCGCCAATCTCCTGGATGTCGGTAAAGCGCGCCACACCGTCTTCAAGCAGAACGCCTGCCAGCATGCGCTGCAGCATATCCTCCTGCACGTCGCCCATGACCCGCACCATGTATTCGCGCTCAATATTTGAGGACGGGTGCATCAACGCATTCGCCAGCTCGCCGTCGGTAGTGAACAAAAGCAGGCCAGAGGTATTGAAATCCAGGCGGCCAATGGAAATCCAGCGGCCGGATCTCAGATTGGGCAGGCGCTCGAATACCGTGCGTCGACCCTCAGGGTCATTGCGGGTACAAACCTCCGCAGGAGGTTTGTGATACAGAATACACCGGGCTTCCTGCGCCGGGGCCAGCTCCAGGGTTCTGCCATCTACGGCCAGTCGATCGTGTGCTTCTACGCGATCCCCGAGGTGGGCAGTCTTGCCGTTGACCACGACTCTGCTGGCTTCGATCCAGCGCTCCATTTCACGGCGGGAACCAAGGCCGGCACGGGCGAGGACCTTTTGTAGCTTTTCTCCCGGCAGGGCAGCGTCTGCCGCAGGGCCATCCTCCGAGGGACGGACGGACGCAGGGATGGCTGCATCCGGGCTCGACCGTTGGGCTTTCTTGCCCTTAAGCGAATCCCTGCCGGGTTTGTTAGCCACAGCAGGTCAGACCTGCGATTCGGGTGTGGCTGATTCGTCGGCCGGATAGTCATCCAGGCCGGAATCAAAATCGCCATCAAGATCGACACCATCCGGATCTGTACCCGGCGCTTGTGCCGCGCGGTGTTCCAGGTCATCCGTCGCCTGCGCTAAGGTAACAGTGCTGTCACCGGCCTTGTCCGCCGATGGTTGGTGCTCGGTACCGCCCACCAAAGTCAAGCCGCGATGGTCCTCGCCAACACCAGCGTGATCGGGCAGAGGCTCGCTAAAACCCAGCTCTGCAGTGAGTGTCTCCAGATCGCGAATTTCCGCCAGCGCGGGCAGCTGATCCAGGCTCTTGAGGTTGAAGTAGTCCAGGAACTGCCGCGTAGTGGCGTACATGGCGGGGCGGCCCGGCACATCCCGGTGCCCCACCACACGTATCCACTCGCGTTCGTGCAGCGTCTTGACAATATTGGAGCTGACGGCGACGCCACGGATTTCCTCGATCTCACCCCGCGTAATGGGCTGTCGGTAGGCGATCAGGGCCAACGTCTCCAGCAGGGCGCGGGAATACTTTTGCGGGCGCTCATGCCACAAGCGTGCCACCCAGGGACTGAGGGACTGACGCACTTGAAAACGAAAGCCTCCGGCCACTTCCTGCAATTCGAAGCCCCGGCCGTCACAGCGCGTCGCCGCCGCAGCAAGGGCCTCGCGAATTGCTGTATCTTCAGGTCGCTCATGCTCGTCAAACAATTCTATCAGTTGCGCAACAGTCAGCGGCCTGCCCGCCGCCAGCAAAGCGCCTTCGATAATCTGCACCAAACCTGTTTCCGACATATTATTCCGACCTTGCCTTGACGTGGATAGGACCAAAATTTTCGGTCTGTACGATTTCCACGAGCGCTTCCTTAATGAGTTCCATCAATGCCAGGAATGTCACCACAACTCCCAGACGCCCCTCAGATACGCGAAACAGCGATACGAAAGGGACAAACTGCTGCCCAGCCAAGCGTTCCAGTACCTCACTCATCCGCTCCCGGGTGGACAGGGCCTCGCGCTGAATATGGTGGCTCGCAAACATGTCAGCCCGGCGCAACACCTCACCGAGGGCCAACATCAATTCGCGCAAATCCACATCTGGTTCGGGACGCGAGCGATGCAACTCAGGCAGTTGCGCGCTGCCCACCCAGGTGTCCCGCTCCACACGCGGTAATTCCTCGATATCTTCCGCCGCTTTCTTGAATCGCTCGTACTCCTGCAGACGCCGGATAAGCTGCGCGCGCGGATCTTCCTCCTCGTCATCCATCGCAGTGGCACGAGGCAACAACATGCGTGACTTGATTTCGGCGAGCATGGCGGCCATTAGCAAGTACTCTGCTGCCAGCTCGAATTGCATGGCGTCCATCAGGTCGACGTATTCCATGTACTGCTCAGTAATACGGGAAACATCGATTTCCAGAATATCCAGATTCTGCCGCTTGATCAGATACAACAGCAGATCCAGCGGGCCTTCGAAGGCCTCCAGGAATACTGCCAGCGCCTGGGGCGGGATGTACAAATCCTTGGGGAATTCTGTGAGGGTCTTGCCCATCACAATAGCGAAGGGCATCTCGCCCTGCTGCGGTCGGACACTCGCGGGTGGGGCGTCCGCAGCGATCGTTAATTGGGCGTCGCTCTGCCCGTCCGGCACCGTTTCATGCGCCACGTGCGCAGTCGTCTGGGCTTCACTATTGGATTCGTTGACTGACACTGTGGCTACCTGACTTTATGTCGTTGCCAGTATACCTGACTAATCCCCAAAGAGTGAGGACGATCGGTCCTGCAGATAGCTGTGAATCAGGCCTTCCGCTCAGCTCAGGAATCTATATAATCCGCTACCACGCGCCCGTAGCTCAGCTGGATAGAGTAACTGGCTTCGAACCAGTTGGTCGGGAGTTCGAATCTCTCCGGGCGCGCCAATTATTACTAGAAAAATCCATCTTTATTTGACACGGGCCCAATGGCGGCGCGCTAGACTCCAAAGGGGGCAAGATCGCCCCTGCCAGCCCGCAATACAACAGGAGTGTCGTCCGCCAGATCCACGACGGTGGTCGGCTCCATTCCACAGTAGCCGCCATCGATCACCAGATCGACTTCGTGTTCCAGCGTTGCGCGGATATCGTAGGGATCGATCAGGGGCAGATCATCACCCGGCATGATGAGGGTCACACTCATCAGTGGCTCGCCCAACTCGGCCAGTAGGGCGGCGGCGATGGGATTTTCAGGCACCCGCAAACCCACCGTTTTTCGCTTGGGGTGTAGCAGACGCCGGGGCACCTCGGAGGTGGCCTGCAAAATAAAGGTATACGGGCCTGGCGTGGTGTGGCGCAGCAATCGATACACCGCATTGTTCACCTTGGCGTACGTGGCAATCTCGGACAGGTCGCGACACACCAGGGTAAAGTTGTGCTTATCGTCCAGTTTGCGAATACGACGAATCCGGTCCAGAGCATTTTTATCGCCGATATGGCAGCCCAGGGCATACGCCGAATCTGTGGGATACACCACCACCCCGCCACCGCGGATAATGTCTACCGCCAAGCGCACAAGGCGCGGCTGGGGATTATCGGGGTGTATCTGGAAAAACTGGCTCACAGCGGTTCTCTTTATTATTGTAAAACGGACTAGAGCGGGGCTGACCAGCGCTCCCATATGCCGCGCATGCCGTCAAAGGGCGCCGATTCTACACCCAGCGGCGCGCTGTAGGGAGCATCCCGGTGAAAATCACTACCGGCCGACACCTCCAGTTCAAACTGCCGGGCCAGGCGCTGCAGTTGCGCGATTTGATCCGCTGTCTGGTAGCCGCTGAGGACCTCAATGCCGCTGCCCCCTGCGGCCTTGAAAGCAACGAGGAAACGGCTCAATTTCATCCCGGTAAAGCGATACTTTAGCGGGTGGGCGACAATGGCCACGCCACCGGAGGCCGTGATCCACCGGATAACGTCGGCCAGTTCGGGCCAGAACGCCTTGACATCCCCGGTCTTGCCCTGCCCCAGATACCGGTCAAAGGCCTGATTGTGGTCCTTCACGTGTCCCTGCTGCACCATCCATGCGGCAAAGTGCGGTCGGCCCAATTGACTATCGCCAGCCTGCGCCAAAGCACCTTGCAGGGCGCCCTCGAAACCGCGGGCCGCGAGGCGACTGGCAATCATGACGCCCCGCTCACGCCGCGCTGTCTCCATAGAGGCCAAAGCACCGCGCAGGACGGGATGTTCACAATCGATACCCAGACCCAAGATATGGATCGTTGTGCCCGACCACTGGCAGGACAGCTCAATCCCGGGAATGAGCCGCATACCGCCCGGATGCTGCCTATGGTAAGCTCTCGCCGCCTCGTAACCGGCCACCGTATCATGATCGGTTATCGCCAGCAGATCGATCTTGCTGGCCAGCGCTCGCTCCACCAACTCACAGGGAGTGAGGGCGCCGTCAGAGGCTCTGGTATGAGTGTGGAAGTCAATCAGCACAGTCGTTACACTCACCAGCGCAGCCGCAAATCAACTCGAATCGTTTGACCATTACCCATGGTAACAGCCGGAGCACGACATAAGCCATGAAGCAACTTGCTGAATTCGTTCCGATTGCCCTGTTCTTTATTGTCTATCAGTTGGATGGCCAGAGTATTTCTTTGGCAGACTGGACGTACCAGTTTGATGGAATTTTCTCCGCCACTGCGGTGCTCATGGGCGCCACTGTGTTGCAGGTGCTGTTCTCCTGGGCACTGACACGCAGGCTGGAAAAGCGCCTGCTGTGGCTACTGCTGGCGGTGCTGGTGTTTGGTGGTGCCACCCTGATCTTTCGCAACCAGATGTTCATCCAGTGGAAACCGACCATTTTCAATTGGGCCCTTGCGCTTGCTTTCGGGGCCTCGCAATTTGTCGGCACCAAGAATCTGATGGAGCGCACCCTGGGTGGCCAGATTCATCTGCCCAAACCCATATGGATCAGGCTCAACATTTTATGGGTGGTGAACTTCATTATTGTGGGCGGACTCAATCTGGTCGTGGCGTATGGGTTTAGCGAACAGACCTGGGTCAGCTACAAGTTGTACTCTTCGATTGGCTTCACTCTGGTACTGACCGTCCTGACAGCCTTGATCATCAGTCCCCACCTGAAGGAAGATACTGCAGCAGCAGAGGAACAACTGCTGCAGCGGGACGATTAGCACTTAACGGAGAGCGATCCCCACATGTACTACGCCATACTGTGTGAAGACGTTGCCAACAGCATGCCCCTGCGCCAAAGCGCTCGCCCGGCTCACCTGGCACGCCTGCAGGCCCTGGTTGATCAGGGAAAACTTCTGGCTGCAGGTCCGCACCCGGCCCTGGATACCGAGGAGCCCGGCGACGCCGGTTTCACCGGCAGCCTCATTATTGCGGAGTTCGACAGTCTGGAGACTGCTACCGCCTGGGCCGATTCTGATCCCTACGTGGACGCCGGTGTGTTCAGCAAGATCACTGTCAAGCCGTATAAACTGGTATTGCCCTGAGCGGCAACGTTTAGATAAGGAACCCATTTTGCGATTCTCCCTACCCTTACTGCTGGTCTCCCTGTTGATCTCCGGTGTGAGCCTGGCGCAGGACATTCGTTATGTCGGCGCAGAGCAAGCCGTCGCGCTGCGCGGTGGCGCCGGCGAAGACTATGCCATCGTCTATCGTGGCATCCCCGCCGGCACCCGACTCACTGTCGCCCGCACCTCCGAAGACGGCCTGTGGGCCGAAATCACTGCGCAGAATGGCATAACCGGCTGGATTCCCACCCAAAACCTGGTGCTGGAAATGCCTGCGCCAAGCAAACCGACCGCGACCACCAACCCTGTCCGTGGCACGGGCGACATTAACCGCGATGTAGCCAACCCGAGTGTAGCCACCGGGTTAACCGCCGGTGTTCCGGCGCCGACCTCGGACCCGGCGGAATTACTCGATCGAATCAACACCGGCGATGCCGAGTTCAACGCCGTCGCCCAGGAACTGCATCAATTGAAGCAAGTCGCCGGCAAGTCTGTACAACTGGACATCGACAATCACCGACTGGTGGAAGAAGCCGAGAACCTGCGCTCGGATATCGGAATGCTGCAGGCGGAAAACCAGCGCCTAGTGGACCGACTGGCCAGCGAAGACTTTATGAACGGCGCGCTGGCGGTACTGCTTGGCGTCGTTATCGCACTCATTGCGCCCCGTCTGGTGCCCCAGCGGCGCAAAAACTCCGGCTGGAACTAAAGGAAACTACGATGTTGAGAATCTGTTTGCTGTGCCTGTCGTTACTGCTGCCCGCCATTGCCATTGCGCAGGAGGTCGCGTCACCGAATAACCCCAGGGTCGTTATAAAAACCAGCGAGGGGGATATCACTGTGCAGCTGCTGGCTGACAAAGCCCCCGTCACCGTCGCGAATTTCCTGGCCTACGTGGACAGCGGTTTTTACAACGGCACCATTTTTCATCGGGTGATTCCCGAGTTCATGATACAGGGTGGCGGCTTCGGGCCGGACATGAAAGAAAAAGAGACCAGGGACCCCATCGTCAATGAATCCGGCAATCACCTGAACAATATTCGCGGCACCCTCGCCATGGCGCGCACCAATGATCCGAACTCCGCCACCTCGCAGTTTTTCATCAACCAGCGCTCCAACCTGCGCCTGGACGGCGCCCCCGGTCGCGAGGGCTACACCGTATTTGCAGAAGTGATTCAGGGCATGGACATCGTGGACTTCATTGCCACCGCGCCAACCGGCCAGGTCGGTGCGATGGGCGATGTACCCAAGCAAGCCATCGTCATTAAAGAAATCGTGCGCCAGCAACCCTGATGATCGCACTCAGTGTCAATCTCAATAAGATTGCCCTGATCCGCAACTCGCGGGATACGACCAATCCGGATATTCCGCAACACGCGCAGATGTGCATCGACGCTGGCGCCGACGGCATCACGGTGCACCCTCGCCCGGACCAGCGACACATCCGCGTGCGGGATTGTTTTGATCTGGCTGCGATGCTCGACGTTGAATTTAACATCGAGGGCAACCCCACCACCGGGCCGCGCGGCAGCGACCGCACAGGCGTGGAGGACTACCCGGGATTCATGGCACTGGTAAAAGAAATTCGACCGACACAGTGCACCCTGGTACCCGATGGTGACGGACAACTGACCTCAGACCACGGCTTCGACCTGCGGCGGGATGGCGAACGTATTGCACCCCTGGTGCAGGAACTGCAAGCACTCGGAATCCGCACCAGCCTATTTATGGACCCGGACCCGGCCCAGATTCGCCTCGCGGCGCAGACCGGCACGGACCGCATCGAGCTGTACACCGAATCCTATGCCCGGGCGTGTCGGCTAGGTAGGGACGTGGATATCGTGTTCCAGCGGTTTGTGCAGGCGGCGGAAGTTGCAGCGGAGGAAGGCCTGGGTATCAATGCCGGCCACGATCTGGATCTTAATAATTTGCCACGGTTTGCCACGATTGCCGGGCTGCAAGAAGTCTCCATTGGCCACGCCCTCCTGGTAGACGCCCTGCGCATGGGGCTGGCCCAGACGGTCGCAGCGTACCAGCATGCGCTGGGCAAGCACTGATGGATGAACGTTACAGACCCTGCTCGACAGGCAGAACATCAACGGGCGGATCCCCTCCTATTGCAATACGGCAAACGGTCTGACCATGACAAATACGCTAGAGCGCTGCAACCTTGTCACGGAATGTATCGGGAATGCGGGTCGGCGCTTTACTCTGCGGTTCGATATGCACCAGGACTGCCTTGCCGCGCACGGTCAACCTGCCCGCCTGTAGCATCTCGCAGCGCAGCGTCAACGAACTATTGCCGATCTCAGCCTCGGTAATTTTGGCGCTGACGTCAATCCCGTAGAAGGTTTCGCCGACAAAATCGATGTGCACACTGGCCAGTATCCAGTCCTTGGCGATGCCCGGTCCGCGTTCAGTGAGCGACTCGATGAAGCGCACCCTGGCAACCTCAAACCATGCGGCAATAGTGGCATTGTTGATGTGCCCCATGGCATCGGTTTCATACAGCCGTGGGGTGATGATCGTGGCGAATTCTTTCAAGTGTGCTCTCCATTGGCAGTGGCGGTGATACTGGCGTTTTCTTCGCGCAGGCAAGCCTATGACAAGGCATAAGGCAGTATAATGCCAGCACTGAATATTGTGCTAGGACGACCCATGCGCCTGATGCTGGCCCCCATGGAAGGTGTCATCGACCACGTGATGCGCGAGCTGCTCACCTCACTGGGCGGCATTGATCGCTGTGTCACTGAATTTGTGCGCGTTACGAATCAACTGTTGCCACCGCGCGTGTTTCGTCGCCTGTGCCCGGAGTTGGACACCGGAGGTACCACTGTCTCTGGTGTCCCCGTGTACCTGCAACTGCTGGGCGGCCAGGCTACGGTGCTGGCCGACAATGCCGCGCGCGCAGCGGAGCTCGGCGCACTCGGCATTGATCTGAATTTTGGCTGCCCGGCGAAAACGGTCAATCGCTCTGATGGCGGTGCTATTCTTCTGCGCGAGCCACAGCGGGTGCATACCATTGTCGCAGCGGTGCGCGCGGCCGTACCAAGGCATGTCCCGGTCACCGTGAAAACCCGGCTGGGCTACGAGGATACAGCGCTTTTTCTGGATATCGTGGCGGGTATCGAGGCAGCCGGTGCCAATGAACTCACCATCCATGCCAGAACCAAACGCCATGGCTATCGACCGCCTGCCTATTGGGACGCGATCGCTGCAGCACGTGGCCTGGTCTCACTGCCCATCATTGCCAATGGTGAGATCTGGAGCATTGACGATGCCTTGCGCTGCCGTGCTGTCACCGGTTGTGACGATCTGATGCTGGGTCGCGGCGTGCTGTGCCGACCTGATCTGCCGCGACTGATAGCAGCAGCGACCGCCAGCGGTGACTCACGGGACTCCCTGCACTGGGATGATATTACGCCACTGCTGGCCAGATTCTTTGAGCTGAACCTGCAACGTTACGATTCACACAACGCGGGCAATCCACTGAAACAATGGCTGGTGTACCTGCGCGGCTATTTTCCCCAGGCGGCGCTGTTATTTGAAAATATCAAACGCCTGCGTCATCCGGATGACATTCGCGCAGTGTTACAACAAGCCCAGCCCGCCGCACCTGCCAACCGCTGCGCTGCCTAGCGCCACAGCCAAGAGAAAATACCATGGACAACACACCGCGACACATCCAGTTAATGGACACCACCCTGCGCGATGGCGAGCAAACCCAGGGAGTGTCTTTTTCCCCGGACGAAAAGGTCAATCTCGCCAGGGCATTGTTACAACAACTCAAAGTCGACCGCATTGAGGTCGCCTCCGCGCGGGTCTCGCACGGTGAGATGGAGGCCGTCTCCAATATTAATCAATGGGCGCAGCAGCAGGGACTGGGCGATCGTATTGAAGTGCTGGGTTTCGTCGATCACAAAAAGAGCGTGGACTGGATTCTGCAAACCGGAGGCCAGGTCATCAACCTGCTGACCAAGGGGAGCGAGAAACACTGTCGGGAGCAGCTGGGGAAAACGCTCGAGCAGCACGTGGCCGAAATACTGCAGACCGTAAACTACGCGATGGAAAAAGGCCTGCAGGTGAATGCCTATCTGGAGGACTGGTCCAACGGGTACCGCAACAGCCGCGACTACGTGTACACGATGATGAATCAGCTCAAGGACTGTGGCATCCGCCATTTCATGCTGCCCGACACGCTGGGCGTGATGTCACCCGAAGAGGTGTTTGAGAGCATCAGCGATATGTCGGCACGCTATCCACAACAGCAGTTCGACTTTCATCCGCACAACGACTATGGCCTGGCGACCGCCAATGTCATGGCAGCGGTGCGCGCCGGCGTGAACTCCGTACACTGCACGGTGAACTGCCTGGGCGAGCGCGCGGGCAATGCCTCACTGGCGGAAGTCAGCGTGGTGCTGCGCGACAAGCTGGGCATGACGCTGTCCATTGATGAAAGCTACATCGTGCAGCTGAGCACCATGGTGGAATCCTTCTCCGGCAAGCGCGTGCCCGCCAACGCGCCTATCGTCGGGGCCGACGTGTTCACCCAGACCGCCGGCATTCACGCTGACGGCGACCAGAAGGGCGACCTGTATAAAACGCGGCTCAGCCCGGAGCGCTTTTCGCGCACTCGCAGTTATGCGCTGGGCAAAATGAGCGGCAAGGCATCGCTGCTGCAAAACCTGGAAGCATTGGGCCTGAGCCTGTCGGAGGAAAACCAGCAGAAGGTACTAGCCAGAGTGGTCAAGCTGGGCGATTCAAAAGAGTTGATCACCACCGACGACCTGCCCTTTATCATCGCCGAAGTGCTGGAAAGCAAAAACTACCACCACATCAAGTTGCTGGACTGTACGGTGACCAGCGGCCTGGATGTGAAATCGACCGTGAGCATACGCGTCGATGTGGATGGGGACATCCAGCACGCGGTCGGATCAGGTAACGGCGGTTTTGATGCGTTTATCTACGCCATAAACGAGGTCATGGCATCCAGAAACTATGAGTTGCCCACGCTGGTGGATTACGCGGTGCGCATTCCCAAGGGCGGCCACACCGATGCACTCACCGAGTGCGTGATTACCTGGGGTTGCAATGGCCAGGAAATCAAGACGCGCGGCGTGCATTCCAACCAGGTGTTTGCCGGCATTCTGGCCGCGCTGCGGATTGTTAATTTGCAGTTGCATGAGCGCGCAGCGGGCCAGAGTGTGCAGTCGCTGCCCGGGACTGCCGAAAGTTAGGTCTGAACCGGGAGCGCGGCTAGATGTGTAACTGCATCAGGTTATTCACAGAAAGGTCCGCCATATCGATTCGATGCGGGTGATCGGCGGCGCTAGCGGACTTGGGTGGTAGGGGTGCAAGTCGCCCGCTTCCCCGATACTTGCGGACGAATTGCACCCCTACCACCCAAGCCCTCGTTTCGAGCTATCAACATGAACATCGTCCAATGTAATTGCCGGGATCAAGGCTCTGGCCGGGACAGCGTTTTCGTTCGCGAGTATCGGGGAAGCGG
>JANNXP010000094.1:0-9990 GCA_031409615.1 Haliea sp.
ACCTGCCTTTTGCTTATCCAGCAACTTGCGCTTCCTGCTTACATCACCACCGTAACATTTGGCCGTTACATTCTTGCGCAACGCCTTGACCGTCTGCCGTGCGACAACCTTGCCGCCAACTGCCGACTGAATAGCGACATCGAACATTTGGCGCGGTATCAGCTCTTTCATTTTTTCCGTGAGCACCCGGCCCCGATACTGGACTTGATCACGGTGCACAATGACTGCCAGAGCATCCACGCGCTCACCATTAATCAAAATATCCAGCCGCGAGAGACTCGCGGCCTGGAAACGTTCAAAACTGTAATCAAGCGAAGCATAGCCGCGACTCACAGACTTTAAGCGGTCAAAGAAGTCCAGGACCACTTCAGCCATCGGTATGTCATAAACCACCGACACCTGAGCGCCAAGGAATTGCATATCCCGCTGCACACCGCGCTTATCCACGCACAAGGTGATAACACTACCAAGGTGCTCCTGGGGTACCAGGATGTTGCACCGCGCAATCGGTTCGCGCATCTCCTCAATTTCGCTGACATCCGGCAATGCCGAAGGATTGTCCACCTGAATGATCTCACCATTCTTCTTGACCACCTCATAGATCACCGTGGGTGCCGTGGTAATAAGGTCCAGGTCGTACTCCCGCTCCAGCCGCTCCTGAATAATCTCCATGTGCAACATGCCTAGAAATCCGCAGCGAAATCCGAAGCCAAGCGCATCGGAGGTCTCCGGCTCATATTGCAGGGAGGCATCATTCAACGTCAGTTTAGCCAGTGCGTCGCGAAAATCCTCGTAGTCATCGGACGAGATGGTAAAAATTCCGGCGTATACCTGCGGTTTCACGCGCTTGAACCCGGGCAGGGCCGGAACCGTCAGATCCTTGGCGTGGATCAAGGTATCCCCCACCGGAGCACCGTGGATATCCTTGATACCAGCGACGACAAAACCCACCTCTCCAGCCTGCAGCATATCCTGCTCCACGCGCTTGGGCGTAAATATTCCCAGGGTGTCGACCTGTTGTGCCTTGCCGACCGATTTGGCCACGATTTTGTCACGCCGGCGCAACACGCCTTGCTTGACCCGCACCAACGACCCAACGCCCAAGTTGTTGTCGAACCAGGAGTCGATAATCAGAGCTTGCAGCGGCGCCTCGCGATCACCCTCGGGTGGTGGTATGTGTTCGACCAGGTATTCCAGTGCCTCCTCGATGCCCTGTCCGGATTTGGCGCTGACCAGGCAGGCTTCACTGGCATTGATACCAATAATTTCTTCAATCTCGCGCTTAACCCGATCGGGGTCGGCCTGAGGCAGATCCATCTTGTTAAGAATGGGCAGGACCTCCAACCCCTGCTCAATCGCGGTGTAACAATTGGCCACCGACTGGGCTTCCACACCCTGTCCGGCATCCACGACCAGAAGCGCGCCCTCACAGGCCGCCAGCGAACGGGACACCTCATAGGAAAAATCCACGTGGCCCGGCGTATCAATAAAGTTCAGTTGATAGACTTGGCCGTCGTGGGCCTTGTAGTCCAGGGTAACGCTCTGGGCCTTGATCGTAATACCGCGCTCACGCTCGATATCCATAGAATCAAGTACCTGTTCGTTCATCTCGCGCGCGCTCAAGCCACCGCAGTGCTGGATGAAGCGATCTGCCAACGTGGATTTACCGTGATCGATATGGGCAATAATAGAAAAATTACGGATGTGTCTAAGGTCGCTCACTCAATTAGGCTCGATTCACAGCTGGGGCTGGGCCAGACACCACGCCCGCCCTTATCTACCAAAAAACGCGCGATTGTACCCCAATGGAGGTACAACTGCCACGCTGGTTCAGGCCGCAGGAGCCTGTGTGAACGACTAACGCTAGTGTGCTGCTTAGTTGGGCAACCTGAGGCCGATAAACAGCGGCGATCCCTGCCGGATCAGGCGCAGAGGCACTGAGCTCCCGCCCTTCAATGCATCGACCGCTTGCTCAAATGCTGCTGTCGATTTTATCGGACTGGTGTCAATGAGCGTGATGACATCGTCGACCCTGATTCCAGCTTGGGCGGCAACAGAGCCAGATGTGACGTTGCGTACCAGAACACCACCGTTGATACCGACGCGCTCAAGACTCTCCGCCGGCAGGGTTTCAACCTCCATGCCCAGGCGCCCGCCCCGTTTGCCGTCCGCCTTGCCTGCTGAGAGAGAGTAGCTCTCGTCGGCATCAAGTCCACCCACCTCGACGTTCTTGGTCTGCTGTGTTTTGTCCCGCACAATCTCGACCTGCACCGTGGTACCCGGCGCCACGAGGCCCACCACGTGGGGTAGATCGGCCGAGGTCGGAATATCCTTGCCATCAAAGGTGATAATGATATCACCGCTGCGCAAGCCGGCCTTGGCGGCGGGCCCGTCTGCGGAAACCTCGGCCACCAGCGCACCACCAGGGCGTTTCAGACCAAAGGATTCCGCGAGATTCTTGTCCACGTCCTGTATGGTGACGCCCAACCAACCGCGCGTCACCCGCCCGTTTTCCTTCAATTGGTCAACAACATTGCGCGCCACCGAGGCGGGAATCGCAAAAGACAGTCCGATAGAGCCACCGCTGCGGGTGAAAATCTGTGAATTGACGCCGACCACTTCCCCATCGAGGTTAAACAAAGGTCCTCCGGAATTGCCCGGGTTGATGGCGACATCCGTTTGTATAAAGGGCACATAGTTTTCATTGCGCTCAGTGGGCAGGCTGCGCCCCTTGGCACTGACAATACCGGCCGAAACCGAATAGTCCAGACCAAAGGGAGAACCGATCGCCAGCACCCACTCCCCTACCTGCAGCTCATCGTTGCTGGCCAGCTTGACCATGGGCAGATCCGTTGCGTCGATATGCAACAGCGCGAGGTCGGAGCGGGGGTCCGTGCCGATAATCTCGGCCTCGAATTCGCGCCGGTCACTCATGCGTACCAATACACTATCAGCACCATCAACTACATGGTTGTTGGTCAGAATGAAGCCGTCCGTTGAAATGATAAAGCCCGAACCCAAACCCATGCGCTCCTGCTCTGATGGGGGATTGCCCCTGGGCTCAAAGAATCGCCGCAATTCCTCTGGAACTTCCTCGGGCCCCGGTTGCTGCGAGTCGCCACGCGCGGCATTTTGCTCGACAATAATTTTTACTACAGCGGGAGAATGTGCGCGCACGATCTCCTGAAAATCGGGTAACTGTGCCGCTGTCGCCACACGAGGCCCGCAGAGGGCAAGTGTGAGAAAGACAAAACCGCACAGTCGCTTTTTGGTAGTCATACAGTCAATCCTATGAAATGAGCAAAGAGTTGCAACAGAAAGGTCTAGCGCAGTGTCACCGATTCTACCAGTGGGGCGATGACACGTTGCAGTACAGGTTGAAAATCAGGGTCGCTGCGATGCCGGGTTCCGTGCCATCTCACCAACGAAAATCCCAGCGCCAATCCACCTACCGCCCCAAGCGCGGCCACAAGATCTTCGTTGCCTGGCAACCAACGCACGGCGGCCAAAGCACCGGCTAGCGTTGCCATCAGCGGCAGCACATAAGCAATAAATGATCCGCGCAGAATCACTTCTTCGGGAATACTGATCAGCACCTGATCGTCAATACTGTAGTGTTCGACGGTCTGGTCGCCAGGCAATACGCGAAGATAACCACGTTTGCCGTCGGAGAGTCGGTTAAGTAATCCGTGACCGCAGCCCTGCTTTGCTGCACAGGCTCCGCAGGTGCTGCGACGAACGGTCTCAACCCAGAGTCCATCCGCTTCTATCCCCACCACACGCCCTGTTTCTGTCAACATATCACTGCACCCAGTCCAGAGAGTCGGCTACCATTCTGGCCGTGTTGACCGGCACCTCGCCTATCACCGTTACCAGCACCGGCTGCTGCGCAAGGAGCATACCACGGGTATATATAGTGGTGCCGCCCTGTCTTACCAGTCCCTCGCCAGGGCGCATTTCACGATCCAGGTCTTCCAGGAAAACAGAAAATACTGCCAGGCCGTCAGTATAGGTTCTGCGTCCACCGGTCCCAACGTGCGAATCGGTTGCAGCAAAACCGCGCGGAACCCATCCGACGATCCAGTCGCGCGCGACCGCAGCTTTTGAGGTGGGGCGTTCAGGATGCGGGTGCTGCGCCTCATGTATGACATCGACATCACTGACGGCCGGGAGGGCGTCGATATAAGCAATATGGGCGAACTGCGTGGTTTCCAAGGTCGTTTGACCATGGCTGGTAATCTGGGACTTAAGCAGCAAGCCCGTCTCCCGGTCCAGAGCCATCACATAGCCGAACCGGTACATGTCCCGGGGTTCGATAGTGAGGCGCACCGCCTGGCGTCCGGCGACACGCTCTCCGTCAGCGACGCTCAAGCGATACTGCTCGGCGATGCCACAATGGTTCGCCTGCAGCTGCGTTCCCAACCGCAACAACTGGTCGCCGGGATGAATGCAATCTAACGCATGCGCACTGCGTTCTACCTGCGCGCCTTGGCCAGTCAATTCAGTAAGGCGCTCTGAACTTTGGCCATCGTCAACGGAGTGCGAGACCTGCATAACCTGCATCTCGTCATCACGCTGCAGGGTGATTACACCTTGATAGCTAACCTCGCGCATACTTCTTGACATCCTGTCGAGCCATTCCAGGGCCACCGCATCGGTTTCTGGACAGGCCGCCTGCGCCCCACTCGCAGCTGCCGACACGGACAGTAAGGCGATCACATGGCGACGACAACGATTCTTTAGCAAACTGAACAACACCGGGGCCGGACCTATTCGCGTATCTGCGGGACGCGGGCAAACGGAACCAGGCCCTGGGGTGAATTCAGTGATGCCTGTTCAGCGTGTTCCTGCATATATTTTCGTAGGCGTTGCTGCGCGAGCTCCTGATAGGCAGTGCGGGTCGCGGGCTGCAGTACCGGTATCGGCTGCATGCCATAACTCGCCTGAACCGCAGTAGCACCCAGACTATTGAGCATGCCCACAGGTGACACACTCGTCGCCACGGAGCGGTCGATACCATGGGGGTCAGCACCGCTAATCAGGGCCAGTTGCTGCCCGCCAATAACCACCGTGGCAGCCACCGAAGCCGCCACCGCGAAACTGAGCAGTGGACGCCGCATACGCTGCCGAAGACTTGTGGGGTCGGATCCGGTGGCAACACGCTGCGATGCGGCGAGGGCGGATTGCACACTAGCAGATACGTCCCAATCCAACTGTGCAACAGCATGTCCATGCAATACTTGCTGCGTGAGATTGTAACGCACCCATGTCTGCCGCAAACTGGCGTCGCCCGTTACCTGAGCAAGTAACCGTTCCAACTCCAATTCGTTGGCTTCATTGTCCATCAGTGCAGACAGGGATTCGTACAGTTTATCGTTCATAGCTCACCACCTTACGACGAGAATTTTATCTGGAACGCGCTAGCGGGCGTGCTGGCCAACACCAAGGCTTTGGGAATGAGTACCATCACGGCTCGCCGCCCAACTGTTTGCTAACCAAAACATCTATTGCCGCCCGTGCCCTGAATATCCGCGATCGCACGGTACCGACCGGACAGTCCATGATATCGGCGATGTCCTCATAACTGAGACCATCGAATTCACGCAGTGTTATCGCAGTGCGCAGATCTTCTGGCAGCGCCCCAATGGCGTCATCCACCACAGCCTTCAACTCCGCCCCAAACAATGCGTTTTCGGGGTTCTCAATATCGCGCAGGCCACCACCACTTTCGTGGTACTGGGCATCCTCGAGCTCGATGTCAGTGCCCGGCGGTCGACGCGAGCGCGACACCAGATAATTCTTGGCCGTGTTGATGGCAATGCGGTATAGCCAGGTATAAAAAGCGCTTTCCCCCCGAAAACCGGGTAGGGCTCTGTACGCTTTGATAAACGCCTCCTGCGACACATCCTGCACTTCATGGGCATCGCGCACATAACGACTTATCAAAGCAAATATCCTGTGTTGATATTTCAATACCAGCAGATCAAAAGCCCTCGAGTCGCCCTTTTGCACCCTGGCCACAAGTTGCTGATCGGTCTCAGCGACAGTCACGTCCGGCTCCCCTCCCTAGTACCTGACATGATGGTCGCGTTTATCGCCGGCCACGGCAACACACGCCACAGCAATGATAGACAACAGAATCGCTCACTGGTTCGCAGCGCATGCTGTGTCTCGCATGCTGAGAGAGCCTGCCCCACACAAAGTTCCCAACGGAATGTTTCCGAATTCGCCACGTGGTCGTATATACTCCACTGTAATCTGGGTAGCCGAAGCTAAGTCGTTGAGACACATCATATATTTCACCTACCGAAGCAGCAAGCGCTAAGCGCTATGGCCACGCTTCACCAACATGACGTACTGGTCATCGGCAGTGGCGCAGCCGGCTTGAGTGTGGCTCTGCGCCTGCCGGGCAATTGTCGGGTCGCCCTGCTCTCCAAGGCGGACCTGAATCAGGGGTCGACCTTTTGGGCGCAAGGCGGCATGGCCGCAGTACTGCACGACCGGGATACCGTTGACTCCCACGTGGCGGATACGCTGGCCGCCGGCGCCGGACTGTGCCACCGCGATGCCGTGGAATTTACGGTTAGCAACAGCCGCCGCTGCGTGGAGTGGCTGGTGGAACAGGGCGTCGATTTTGATCTGCGGGAGAACACGGCCAATCATCAGGAGCGCGAGTTCCACCTGACCATGGAGGGCGGCCACAGCCACAGGCGCATCATCCACGCAGCCGACCGCACCGGAAGAGCAATTTCAGAGGTGCTTACAGACCGCGCTATCGCCGCCACCAATATTGAAATTTTCACGCAGCGCATGGCGGTAGACCTCGTGATAAATGAGGGCCGCTGCCAGGGTGCCTACATACTCGACCAACAGAGCGGCCACGTTGACCTGTTTCAGGCCTCAGCAGTGGTGCTGGCGACCGGCGGTGCGAGCAAAGCGTATCTCTATACCAGTAACCCGGACGGCGCCAGCGGCGACGGTATTGCTATGGCCTGGCGCGCAGGCTGTCGCGTGGCCAACCTGGAGTTCAACCAGTTTCACCCCACCTGCCTGTACCACCCCAGGGCCAAGTCCTTTTTGATTACCGAGGCCATTCGCGGTGAAGGTGGCAGGCTGCTGTTGCCCGACGGGCAGCGCTTCATGCACAATTTTGATGAACGCGGTGAATTGGCGCCGCGCGATGTGGTCGCGCGCGCCATCGATCACGAGATGAAACGACTGGGTGCCGACTGCGTCTTTCTGGATATCTCTCACCAATCCCGCGACTTTCTGCACAGTCACTTTCCCACCGTGCTGGCGCAATGTGCCCAGTTCGGTATCGATATCAGCGCCGAGCCTATTCCGGTGGTGCCGGCGGCCCACTACACTTGTGGTGGTATCCTTGTTGATCAGAACAGCCACACCGACGTCGCGGGACTCTACGCGGTCGGAGAATCCTCTTGCACCGGTCTGCACGGGGCCAACCGTATGGCCAGCAATTCGCTGCTTGAGTGCATCGTCTACGCTGAATCTGCGGCCAATCATATCGCCGAGACACTGCATCAGGCACCCGCTCCCACTGCTGCTGTGCCCTGGGATGAAAGCCAGGTAACCGATTCTGACGAAGACGTCGTCATCTCACATAACTGGGACGAATTGCGTCGTTTCATGTGGGACTATGTCGGTATTGTGCGCACCAACAAACGCCTGCAGCGCGCCCTCCACAGGGTGCAGTTGTTGCAAACTGAAATCGCCGACTACTACGGCAATTACAAGGTCAGCAACGATTTGCTCGAGCTGAGGAACCTGGCAATGGTGGCTGAACTGATGATTCAGTGCGCTATTTCACGCAAAGAAAGTCGCGGACTGCATTACACCCTCGACTACCCGGACCTGCTGCCCGTAGCCCAGGATACGATCCTGCAACCGGAAAACTCGCCGCTATAGCCCAATGCTTATGCGCAGGCGGCGCCGACAGGCACGTCTGGCATCACTCTCAGCAATCCAGTGTCAATCGCACGCGCAGTCGACGCAGCTGCGCTGCGGACGCACTGTCAATGTAAAGCCACAGGTGTCCACAGCAGCCAGCTGGCTGTTCGGTATATGCCAGATAAATGACCCAGGGTGTGGCGGTACTGCGTCTGCCTGGAACAATAATCCGCTGCACCCCGGCGTACTCCAGTGTCCATATCCCCTGGCGCCAGCGGAGCTGGGCATCTACCAGCGGATCGCGGCGCAGGTGCCACAACAAGTAAGTCACCCACAACGCACACAACACCACTAGCAGCGCGTAGCCGCGCACGTAAAGCAGCCAAAGAGCAGAGACGCAAACACCACAAAGTCCACCGTACAGTGCGGCCCGCAGGCGCGATTCACCTATCCTCAGGTGCAGTGTGGGTGAAGTCGAGTATCTGGCTGACAATCCCGGCTAGCTCCTTGTTGTCCGGTCGACCGCGCTGCATAAACCAGGCAAATAAATCCTGATCCTCGCACAGCATCAATTGTTGAAAACACTGCCGGTCTGACGCACTCAGCTGCGCATAGCGCGCCGCCACAAAGGGCTCCAGCACCAGGTCAAGTTCTAACATGCCGCGCCGCGCGGCCCAACGCATACGATTAATTTCTTGCTGCTCGATCATGCCAGTAAAATTATCCGTGTGGACCATCAATGGCGGCCAGTATATCGAGTAATTCTCACCGTTGCGCCCTACATTACTGACCTACACTGCTGACAGAAACCGGGACAGGGCATATGATTGACTCTCTAAACGGGAGATAACTGCACTTGAATTGCCAATACAGTCACCTGGAGCAAGAAGCCCTTCTGCACATCATTGGCCCGGATACTCTGAAGTTTCTGCAGGGACAGACAACCTGCGACACCCGCAAAGTGACACCCCACCATGCGCTGCCGGGTGCTTTTTGCACTCCGCAGGGCCGCGTCGTCTGCGATTTCCTGCTGTGCGAACTCGGCCCGGATCACTTTGCACTGCGCTTGCGTCGCGATATCCGCGTCGCCAGCAGTGTCGCCTTTGGCAAGTACATTATCTTTTCGAAAGCGCAACTTGATCCGGTGCGCGAGGACTGGGCACCCTATGGAGTCTGGGGGCCGCAAGCCGCAAGCGCACTAGAGTCGATCTTTGGCGAGCTACCCAGTGAGCGCTTCGGCGCCACCAGCGGCGATGATTTCGTGCTGATACAGACCGATGAGCAGGGCCGACAATTTGAGTGCTACTTGCGCAGTGCGGCGCATCTGGCGCGCCTGAATGATCTGATGCAAACGGGCACAGAAGCCGAGTGGCAAATTCTACAAATCACCAATGGCATCGCGCGCATCGAGGGTGCCACCGTAGCAGAGTATGTGCCGCAGACACTCAACTACGACCGCACTGGACATATCAGTTTCAATAAAGGCTGCTATACGGGCCAGGAAGTGGTGGCACGCCTGCACTATCGGGGCAAGCCGAAGCGCCGTAGCTACGTCACAAAGCTGGCGGTCATGGCGAATTGCCCCGCCGGCACCGCCGTGTATGACGCTGTTTCCGGCGAACAGATCGGCTCTATCATCAACTCCAGCACCGCCTTCGGAGACACCCATGCCCTGGTGGCAGCCACTGCCGGTGGTGTGGCAAATGGCTTACAGCTGGGTGCTACTGACGGACCGTTGCTCACTCTGGGTGAATTACCCTACGCATTGGAGACGCCGTAAACTGCTGCCGCGTGGCCATGAAGCTCAGGGCTGTTCCGGCAAGCGCCAGTCGATGGACGTTTCTCCCCTGCCCTGTAAATACCGGTTGGCGGCGACAAAATGCCCGCAACCGAAAAATCCGCGATGAGCACTCAGCGGTGAAGGGTGGGGGGCTTTGAGCACGCAGTGCCGCGCGCCGTCGATAAATGCGCCCTTGCGCTGGGCATAGCTGCCCCACAGCAGGAATACCACACCCTCGCGCTCCTGGTTAATAACCTCGATGACCCGATCGGTGAAGTTCTCCCAACCCCGACCCTGATGCG
>JANNXP010000095.1:0-12362 GCA_031409615.1 Haliea sp.
CTCATTTTGCGCCGAGCCTTTTGGCTTACCGGCAATAGCCATCCCTGATACGCGATAAAAGTTATAGTCATGGTATTTCCCCACACCATCGATCAGCAGGTGCTCCTTTTCATATACCAGGTTCTGCCTGTCGTATTCAGCCATTTCAAAATCGGGCGTCAGTTGGATGGCGTTAGTGGGGCACGCTTCTTCACACATGCCGCAAAAAATACAGCGGGAGAAGTTGATACGAAAAAATTCCGGATACCAGCGACCATCATCCCTTTCCGCTTTCTGCAATGAGATGCAACCCACCGGGCACGACACTGCACACAGGTTGCATGCCACGCAGCGTTCTTCACCATCCGGGTCTCTAGTTAGCACGATGCGGCCGCGGTAGCGGGCCGACAACTTAACTGGCTCCTCCGGATACAACAAAGTGTCGCGTTTGCGAAAACTATGCATGAAAACCAGGTACATACTGCGCAATTGGCTCGCGCTACCCCAGACGATGGACTTCAGGACCGAGAATGATTTAGCAATTGAACCGGAAGTCATGGTGTTACCTCCCACTGACAGGGTCATGCATAAGAATCCAGAGCCCGGTGATTAGTAAATTGAACAATGTTAAGGGCAAGCAAACTTTCCATCCGGCAGACATAACCTGGTCATAGCGAGGACGCGGCAGCGCTGCCCGTAACAAAATGAACACAAGGATAAAAAAGCAGGTCTTAACCATGAACCACACAAAAGGTGGAATGTAGCTCATGATGCCGGGCAGTAGCTGGTAACCAAAAGCTGCAGGGGGATGCCATCCCCCGAAAAATAGCGTAACAGTGAGAGCTGAAATCAGGACTAGGCCCACATACTCACTGATGAAAAACATGACCCATTTCATGCCAGAATATTCTGTGTGATAACCGGCCGCCAACTCCGACTCCGCTTCAGGTAAATCGAAGGGTGTTCTGTGAGCTACCGCCACCCCAGCGATGAAAAAAGTCAAAAAGCCGACGAACTGTGGAAAGATATACCAACCGTATTCTTGTGCTGCAACGATATCACGCAAGTTGAAGGATCCCGCCAGTGCGACAACACCCATGAGGGATATCCCCATAAAGACTTCGTAACTGACGGTCTGCGCAGCGGAGCGCATTCCGCCCAATAGCGAATACTTGTTGTTGCTCGACCAGCCCGCAAATAGCACGGCGTAAACCGAAATTCCCGCCATCGCAAGAAAAAACAGGACGCCGATGTGCATATCTTTCACACCCCAAGTTGGGGTGATGGGTATGATGGCGAAGGATATCAACAACGCACTCATGGCGATCACTGGCGCTAACCAGAATGTGAGCCTGTCCGCGAACGGCGGAGTCCAGTCTTCCTTGAACAACAGTTTGATGACGTCGGCAACGAACTGAAATATGCCGAAGGGCCCAACACGATTTGGGCCGTAGCGATCCTGCCATAGGGCCAACACCCGGCGCTCGATAAAACTAAGAAACCCTGCAAAAACCAACGTGGCAACCAGAATCACGACAGCTTTAAGCATGGCTACCAGAATCGAAAAAATATCCGGGGTAATAAAAGACGGCAAATACGTCTCCATACTCATGCACTACTTCCTGCATGCAACTTCACCGGCACATTGAGTGGCAAGTGCGGCATACCGGTTAATCCAACGGGTAAGCCCACCAGGCCCGACGGCAATTTCTCCAGGATCCGGACTGCCAGTGACAAATTAATGGCTGTGTTATGCATTTTTAGCAGGACGCCATCACGCACACCAAGTCTGTCCGCATCAGATGGACTTAAACCGATGTAGGGCTGTTCCAGCATCATTTCGGTAGCCCCTGCCAGGGCAGACAATTCATCACTGCCGAAAATATGCTGCAAGGGTACGACTTGCCAGGAATTCTGGTCAGCCACGAACCCGGTGGGAATGGAGCTGAAATAGGAGCCACTGGATTGCGTACTCGTCTCAATCAGGCGCACACCAGCGTCGCCCGAACGCAGGTGACCGCCAACCTCATCCTGAAACTTTGTCCAGGCCTGTGGCGAATTCCAGCCGGGAGCCCAGGCAAAAGGCACAAAGGAGGAATCCTCATTTGGTCCCCCATAGCCTTCCATTGAAAACGTCAACGCACTGTCATTGTCCTGCGAGGCGCGAGGTTCATGCACAGAGAGATTTGCCCGCATTGCAGTACGACCGGAGTAACGGCGCGGTGCACGTGCTATCTTCAACCCCTTGACGCGATAACTGGCGTTTGGTGAAGCTTCTACTATGCGGGCCAGCGCGGGAATATGCTCAGCACACCTCTGGGTAATCTCATCGAACTGTGTCCATGACACTTCCCGGTGATCAACCGAAGTGTGTAATGCATGTAGCCAGCGCCAACTCTCCTTGATCATAGAAGTTGGGTCGTAATACTCCGGTTGATAGAGCTGGAAATAACGCTGCGCGCGACCCTCCATGCTCACCATGGTGCCATCGCCCTCGGCAAAGCTGGCGGCGGGCAAGATATACCGGGCTTTGTCTGCCGTGCGGGTAGACTGATGATCGATAACGACAACTGTGGAGACGTGGCTAAACGCACCATCTACCAGATCGGCTGGCGCGCGACGATAGAGATCGTTCTCGACGACAATAAGCGCGTCGGCCTTACCATCTACCAGCGCGCGCAATCCAGTCTCAACCGAGGCTGCCTGCAACATAGCCACTCCGAGGCTATTTACTTCTGGTACGCATAGCGCCAGTGAAGGCGCCTTGCCCATTGTACTGAGTGCCGTGGCGATATTGGCGGCGGCCTGCAGTATAGAGTCCGATGCAGCACCAGTGCCCGATACCACAAGGGGCTTTTCGGCTGCCAACAAGGCCTGCGCGATACGTTGCGCCAGAGCCAAGTGTTCGGCAGATAAGCCTGGCACTTCGGGCGCATCGCTATCAATCGCGTGCGCCACAGCGAATCCTAAACGAGCTTGGTCATCGGCCGCTCCATGGAATGTAGACTCGGCCACATCGTCAAGGCGCGTAGCGCAGTAGCTAGCGATAAAGAGGGGACTTTTTTCCTCTTGGCCGATATGTTGTACGGCCGCGATTTGCCAATCAGGAATTTTCAGATCGGCCGCCATATCCACGGCGACCGTTTTGACAGCCTGTCGCAGCGCTAACGCAATGCGTGGGGCGGTTTGTGTTACGTCTTCGCCGAGGATGAAGACCGCGTCGGCCCTTTCCATTTCACGTAAGGCTGGTGTGCGGGCGGCAGTACTTTGCATGATCGACAGTACCAGACGAATATGTCCCAATTCGGCCTCGCCAATCCCGCAATAAAAATTCTGGGCACCGACAAGATCGCGCAGCGCATAATTGGCTTCCAGACTGGCGCGGGGAGAGCCAATCCCGATAACCCGCTCCTGGGAAAATGCTGGTCGTAAGCTCTCGCCAATCTGCGCGACCGCCTCCTCTGCCAAGAGAGGTTCCAGTATCGAATTGATATACTTGGCGTTCGTGCGCAAAAAAGCCTGACGGGGTCGGTCCTTGCGATTTACATAACCATGCCCAAAGCGCCCGCGATCACACAGAAAGTAGTGATTAATTTCACCGTTATAGCGGTTCTCAATGCGACGTAATTCTCCGTAGCGTTCGCCCGGACTGGTGTTGCAACCGACACTGCATTGCTGACAAACGCTGGGGGAAAACTGCATATCCCACTTGCGGTTATACCGATCAGAGTGCGTTTTATCGGTGAACACGCCTGTTGGGCACACTTCGATCAGATTGCCGGAAAACTCACTGTTGAACACGCCATCGCGTTCACGGCCAAAATACAAATTATTATTCGCCCCGTAGACGCCAAGATCATCGCCACCGGCATAATCGCTGTAGTAGCGCACGCAGCGATAGCAGGCGATACAACGGTTCATTTCATGATTAATGAAGGGCCCCAGGTCCTGATTTTGATGCGTGCGCTTGGTAAAGCGATAGCGGCGCTTGTTATGGCCGGTCATGACTGTCATGTCCTGCAAATGGCAGTGTCCGCCTTCCTCACACACGGGGCAGTCGTGTGGGTGGTTAGTCATAAGCCATTCCAACACAGATTTGCGGAAGGCCTTTGCTTCCACGTCGTCGATAGAGATATACATGTTGTCGGTCGACTGTGTCATGCAGGACATCACCAGACGCCCGCGCTTATCATCCGCGTTGGCGTACTGTTTAACGGCACATGCGCGACAGGCGCCCACGGACCCCAATGCCGGGTGCCAGCAAAAATACGGAATATCCAGCCCCAGTGATAAACAGGCGCGCAGTAAATTATCCGCGCCGTCCACTTCAAAAGGTTTGTTATCTACGTAAATGGTTGCCATTGTTAGCTCGCCTGCTGGCCTTCCTCATGCTGAATGTCTGCTTTCAGGATAGCGCGTTCAAACTCGCCACGGAAAAATTTCAAGGCGCTTTGAAGAGGTTCCATAGCGCCGGGAGCAAGGGCGCAAAATGTTTTTCCCGGCCCGAGGAAGTGTGTCATTTCTTCCAGAACCTCAATATCACCTTCTTGCCCTTCGCCTCGTTCAATGGCCTGTAACAATTTTACCGACCAGGGCAAACCGTCGCGGCAGGGCGTGCACCAGCCACAGGATTCCCGCGAAAAAAATTGCTCCAGATTGCGTACCACGGAAATAATATTTTGTTTGTTGTCTACGACAGTGATAAGCCCGGTGCCCATGCGGCTGCCTGCCTTTCCAATGGTGTCAAAATCCATGGCCAGATCAAGATGTTGCGGCAGCAGGAAGTCAGTTGAGGCGCCGCCTGGCAACCAGCACATCAATTCCAGGCCGTCCTGCATGCCGCCGGCATACTCATACAACAATTCACGGCAGGTTGTGCCAATGGGCAATTCCCAGACCCCGGTGCGTTTGGCGCGACCCGACACGCCGTACAATTTAGTACCGCTATCTGCACTTTTGCCGCGTGACAAGCCCTTAAACCAGTCAGCACCACGCACCACGATGGCGGGAACATTGACGAGCGTTTCGACATTGTTGACCACAGTAGGCTTGCCCCACAGACCCGCTACTTGCGGGAAGGGGGGCTTGGCTCGCGGGTTGGCGCGACGTCCTTCGAGAGAATTGATCAGCGCGGTTTCTTCCCCGCATATATAGCGGCCGGCACCGGTGTGTACATGCAATTCCATGCCCCAGCCGGACCCTAGAATATCTTCACTGAGATACCCTGCCACTTTCGCTTCGGCGATTGCGCGATTTAAGCGCTCAGCAGCCACCACGTACTCGCCGCGCAAGAAAATATACGCTTTTGACACCTGCAAGGCATAGCCGACTACTATCATGGACTCAATCAGCTGATGGGGTAACTGCTCCAACAACAGGCGGTCTTTGAAGGTGCCGGGTTCCATTTCATCGGCATTGCAAATCAAATATTTCTGTTTGGGCGCGTCTTCTCCCATCGGGACTAAGGACCATTTCACGCCGGCTGGGAAACCCGCTCCGCCACGCCCGCGCAGATTGGCATCCTTCACCAGTGACTGCACAGCTGTTGGACTCATGTCCCCGATGGCCTTGCGCAAGGCGGCGAAGCCTTCCAATGACTCGTAGGTTTTCAAATCCAATGGCTGACTGCCGAGATGGTCAAGGCGCCACGTAAGTGGGTGCGTGTCAGCAGATTTCAAAATGGCGGCATTCATCATGGGCGCATCACCGATATTGCTCCAACAATGGCGCTAGCTGCGCGCATGACACCGGGCCATGCGTATCATCATCAATCATAATTGCCGGGCCTTTATCACAGATACCTAAACAGCAAATGGGTAAAAGCGTAAAGCGACCATCAGCTGTTGTCTGGCCGTAGTCTATATTCAAATGTTGTTTAATGGCCAAAGTGAGGTCGTCATAACCCGTGAGGAAACAGCTAATGCTGTCGCAGACCTTTATGACGTGGCGGCCCACAGGTTTGCGGAAGATCAAATTGTAAAACGTTGCAACGCCTTCGATATCCGCCGAAGGAATTCCAAGAATAGTGCCGATGGCGGCAATGGCCTCATCCGGCACCCAGCCATGGCGTTTCTGCACAATCTTAAGTGCATCAATAGAGGCCGCACGTGGGTCGTCGTAGTGACTGATACTGCGCAGAATCGCTTCCTTATCCTGCTCGTGAAAGGAGTAGACCAGTATGCTGCGGTCAGTAGCAAGAAGATTGCCGGGTTTTATTGGGTTAGCGGTCGACATCGGCCATCACAAAATCAATACTTGCCAAATAGGCGATCAAATCCGGGACCATCGATCCGCGAATCACCGAGGGAATCTGTTGCAGATGCGGGAAGCTCGGCGTGCGGATGCGCGTGCGGTAGCTCATCGTGCTGGCGTCCGACACCAGGTAATAGCTGTTGATCCCTTTGGTCGCCTCAATCATCTGACTGCTTTCACCAGCGGGCATCACCGGCCCCCATGATACCGCGAGGAAGTGCGTAATCAGGGTCTCAATGTCCTGCAACGCGCGTTCTTTGGGCGGCGGGCATGTGAGTGGGTGATCGGCCTTATACGGCCCGGCGGGCATATTTTTCAGGCACTGCTCAATGATGCGCAGGCTCTGGCGTATTTCCTCTATGCGCACGATCGCTCTATCGTAGGCGTCGCCATTAACAGCTAGCGGCACTTCAAACTCAAACCGATCGTATCCCGAGTAGGGGCGTTTCTTGCGTAAGTCGTAATCCACACCGGTAGCACGCAGACTCGGGCCGGTAACACCCCACTCAATAGCCTCCTTACTGTTGTATTTCGCTATACCGATGGTGCGGGCCCGCAATATGCCGTTGCGGAACGCGGCCTTTTCATATTCCTTGAGCCTTTTTGGCATCCAGTCCAGTACTGTACGCACCAGGCCTTCCCAGCCTTTGGGCAGATCGTGCGCAATACCACCAATGCGGTACCAGGCGGGGTGCATGCGAAATCCAGTGATGGCTTCGATCACGTCATAGATTTTTTGTCTGTCGGTAAACATGTAGAAAATAGGCGTCATGCCGCCTACATCCTGTATATAGGTGCCCAAAAACAATAGATGTGATGTGATGCGAAAAAACTCTGCCATCATCACGCGAATGACTTCAACCCGATCGGGTACCTTGATGCCAGCCAGTTGTTCAACCGCCATCACGTAGGGCAGGTTGTTCATCACGCCGCCGAGGTAATCGATGCGGTCGGTATAGGGAATGTAAGAGTGCCAGCTTTGGCGCTCTGCCATTTTTTCTGCGCCGCGATGGTGGTAGCCAATGTCCGGTACGCAATCAACAATTTCTTCGCCATCCAGCTGCAGCACAATGCGGAAGGCACCGTGAGCCGAAGGGTGATTGGGACCAAGATTAAGGAACATGAAATCTTCGTCAGTGGTGCCGCGCTTCATTCCCCAATCTTCCGGTTTGAAGCGCAGGGATTCCTGTTCCGCGTCCTGCTTTATTGCATCCAGAAAGAACGGATCAAATTCGGTGGCTCTGGCCGGGTAGCTTTTTCGCAGCGGATGACCCTGCCAGGTGAGCGGCATCATGATTCGGGTGAGGTGTGGATGGCCTTCAAACTTGATACCGAATAAATCCCATACCTCTCTTTCATACCAGTTGGCGTTGGCAAAGACACCGGTGGCAGAGGGTAGATTCAGATCATCCGCTTGCAGGGCCACCTTGATACGAATGTCGCCCCCATAGCTGAAGGTGGTCCGCTCCAGCGCGAGCAAATGGTAGAAAACAGTAAGCTCCGCAGGTGGTTGGCCGCGGCGATAATTGCGTAGCTGCTCATCGATGGCAGAGAGATCGTAAAGCATACTAAATGGCTGAGGTAACTGCTTCAGGAAGCGCAATACGTCAAGAATGCTGCCTCTTGGTACCCACACCGTTGGCACGCCATCGCGCGTGCGTTGGAAGTAGCATGTTTGTGCACCAAAGCGTGCGTACAGCTCGCGCACCACTTCATACTCGGCGCCGCGCAGTGCATCGCCGCTCATTTCGTGTGCTTGTGTAGTGTTAATTTCAGTGGACACGGTGGATGATATTTCGACTCATTAAATTTCGTCAGGACTACGTAATACCTGCACGGCGCAACGCTCTTCTTTTTTCAAATCTCTCTGGGCGGGCAGGTTGGCCTTATAAACGCCTTGTTCGCCCACTACCCAGGATAGTGGCCGACGCTCCTTCCCGATAGCATCCTGCAGCAAATTCAAGCCCTGGATAAAAGCCTCCGGACGCGGCGGGCATCCAGGGATGTAAACATCCACCGGCAAAAATTTATCCACACCCTGAACCACTGAATATATATCATACATGCCGCCAGAGTTCGCACAGGCCCCCATGGAGATTACCCACTTCGGTTCCAGCATCTGTTCATACAGCCGTTGCACGACGGGGGCCATCTTGATGAAACAGGTGCCGGCTATCACGATCAAGTCCGCCTGACGCGGCGAGGCGCGAATCACTTCTGCCCCAAAGCGGGCGAGATCGTGGGGCGTGGTAAAGGAAGTGGCCATTTCTACGTAGCAGCAAGAGAGCCCAAAGTTGTATGGCCAGAGCGAATTCTTGCGACCCCAGTTGACGCTATCATGGAGGATATTTTCCAACTTGCCCAGAAAGATGTTCTTATGGACCTGATCCTCAAGGGGGTCAGGGACCGTGGAGACCTGGCTGTTGGGGTAGTGGCCAGGGGCGTCCGGATCTATGCGGGTCAGCGTGTAGTCCATGCAATTCTCCAGTCCTATATAGATGACGGATGATCAGGAATGAGGCGCAGTGTCGTGTGCCTTGCGCCGGCGACTATCGGGCGCCCAATCGAGGGCGCCGACCTTCCAGACGTAGACAAGACCCGCCAGCAATACCGTAATGAAGATCGTAATTTCGATAAAGCCGGCCCAGCCGCTCTCCCGCACTGAGATGGCCCACACATAAAGGAAGAGGGCCTCCACATCGAAAATGACAAAAAACACGGCCACAAGGTAAAATTTGGACGAGAGGCGCAGGCGAGCACCACCCACAGACACGATGCCGGATTCGAAAGGTTCTCTGCCGGCGCGACCGCGATTGCGGGCTCCGATAAAGTGGGAGATGCCCAGCATGGCGACACACAGTACGGCAATTATCACGAGATAAATGCCGAAGGACCAGTATTGCGCAAGTGTATCGGGCGATGCAGTCACTGACGAACCTCGTATCAGTTTAAATATCGATAAATCAACAAGTTAAAGGAATTCAAAAGTCAGATGACTTGGGATTCGAGGCCAAGTATGAGCTTGGCATGGTACTGAAGCAGGCTCAAAATTGCACGACCTAAAATGCCTACTTTTTCCATTGGCGCAATACAATCGCCGGAGCCGCGCGAGACTTTTTCTGCTACGTTAGGTGATCACGTCAAGCGGATGCATTCCCTCGCGATGTTATCAGCCTGTGGCCTCAAATTCGTCATAAAATGCTTCAGTAGTCTGTGAACTGAATAGATAGGATACGCGCAATAATGCAACCGGGTTCATCCATACGGCCGTTCAAAAACTGGTTCTATCGAGTGGTACCGGCCTTCGATTCGTTGCGGGGGTATACTCGGGCCAGCGCGCGCGCCGATTTGTTTGCGGGACTCACCGTCGCCGCTATTGCGGTGCCGCAGGCCATGGCGTACGCCCTGATCCTGGGTCTGCCACCCCAATATGGCCTGTATACGGCGATGGTTATGACTGTCATCGGGGCGTTATTCGACTCCTCACGACAGCTGATCAACGGCCCCACCAACGCCATTTCAATCGCGGTGCTGAGCGTCATTGGCGCTATTGCGACCCCTGAAACCCTCATTAGTGTGGTCATTTTGCTAACGTTTATGGTCGGGGTGGTGCAGCTCGGCATCACCCTGTTTCGTCTTGGCGACCTTACACGGTACATTTCGCACTCGGTGATTGTCGGCTTTACCGTCGGTGTCGGCAGTCTGCTGGTAATCGATCAGATGAAGAACCTGCTGGGCATGCAGGCAATGGGCGAGCCCCACGACAATCTACTGTACCGATTCTGGCTAACCATGACGGGCGGGGGTGGAATTCATCTCGAAACCGCCGCTGTGGGTTTTGGCACTATTGCGCTGATTCTGGCTCTGCGCTGGATCAAGGCCCGCCTCCGATGGAGTCTACTACCGGAATTGTTTCTGGTGGTCTGTGTGATGGCGCTGCTGTCTGCCGTGTTGGGGCTGGAGGCGCGGGGCGTGAAGGTGGTCGGCGCCATTCCGGCGCAACTGCCCTCATTCGAGCTGCCCCATTTTGATATGGCGCTCATGCAGCAGTTGTCTACCGGCGCCTTCGCGATTGCTTTGCTCGGCTTGCTCGAGGCAATTTCGATGGCAAAGTCGATAGCGGCCAAGACGCGACAGCGACTGGATATGAACCAACAGTGTCTCAGCGAGGCGCTCGCCAACCTCGGTGGAAGCTTTTTTCAGTGCATGCCCGGTTCCGGCTCATTGACCCGTTCGGCGATCAACCAGCAAGCGGGTGCCGTCAGTCAGTGGTCGGGTGTGATCTCTGCAGTGGGCGTGGCTATCATTATGCTGGTAGCCGCACCGTATGCCCACCACCTGCCGCGCGCGGCCCTGGCAGGTATTCTCGTGGTGGCGTCCTATGGCATGGTGGACTGGCATGCGCTGCGCTACCATCTTCGCGCGACCCATTTTGATGCGGCGATCGTGGTCGCTACGGCTGTTAGTGCATTGGCGATCTCGGTAGAGTTCTGCGTATTGGTGGGTGTTCTGATGTCGTTTATGCTGACCGTGCCCCGCGCGGGCCGTATGATGATGACGCAGTTTGTGGTCAGCAGTGCGCACGGTCATACGCACGAACGCCTGCCGGAAGACTATACCTGTGATCGTATTCTTATATTCGGTCTGGAAGGTGAGCTGTTCTTCGGTGCAACCGACGCACTTGAACGGCATTTAGAAACGATGGAAGCCGCGGTGACCGCCAACACGCAGGTGATCGTCCTGCGGCTCAAGCGTTCGCGTAATCCGGATGCCGTCGCGCTATCCTTACTGGAAAACTTTCTCGTTCAAATGAAGGCACGCAATGTGCTGGTACTGTTGTGCGGGGTTCGGCCCGAACTTTACGATGTGCTGGAAAATACCGGCATGATCGGGCGTAGCGGTGAGCAGGTATTTCGTGAGGAAGGCGTGCGCCAGACCAGCACAATGCGCGCCATCCAGTATGCCTACTCGATCATAGGGACGCCATGCGCTGCTTGCCCCCGGGTCGCGAACCTGGAGCTCGATGGTAGTGATGGTGTCGATAAAGCGTGACGCGACTCCCCCAGATGGTCCTTCAGCGTAGGAAAGAAAACCGGGTCAATCGACTGGAGCCCCTCTCGTTGCGATTGATTCTACCGAGGCGCTCCTGCATGGGCTTCATCAATTGCTGTTGTTTTGCCCTCAACCAGTCTTCGCGTGTCACATCCGCGCCGCGCAGCTGTTCATCAGAATTGCGGTAGCCGCAAAATTCTTCGTACGCTTCTAGCTGGTGTTGCAACTCGCGCGCCACTAGCTCGATCATGATGGCGTCGTCGATCAATCCAATCACCGGCACATCATCGGCGATCAGATCCGCAGGGTTGTGGAAGTAGGCCAGCGCGCTGATCACGTCGACTCGCTCCTGCCCATCCAGTGGCCATTCGCTGTCTTCCAGCATGGCGATCATGGTCGCCAGACGTCCCAGCCGCTCGCGCACGAACAGCGGTGGCTTCAGGGCATCAGCGCCTTTGAGGACTTTATGAGCTTCGCGGACGATGTCCTGCTCAGATGCATTGCCGGCCCCATCTTGCGCTCTATTCATGACGCCACGAAAAAATTCGATATCTGCATCGTCAAGTGAGAAGTTGATGTCGATAGTCATGGGAGCCTTCCTTGTTTTTGTTAGGGTTTATGCAGCCGATTGAGCATGCCGATGTGCTGATATGATAAAGTAGATTTGTTACAGGATGTAAGTCGTTTGCAAGAAAATCTCCACCTCGCCGTCTGAGGAGCAAAGGTGTGCAGGGGGGGGGCCGAGATACTATTTTTATGGCATAAAAAAAGGAGCCTTAAGAGCTCCTTTAATTCTTTTTCACTCCATGACCGCCGAACCCTAGACTGGAACTACGTTCTCTGCCTGTGGGCCTTTCTGGCCATCCGTCACGTTGAATTCAACCTTTTGACCATCGGCCAAAGTCTTGAAGCCATCGCCCTGAATGGAGCTGAAATGCACGAACACATCGGGGCCATCTTCACGCTCGATAAAGCCGAATCCTTTGGTTTCGTTAAACCATTTAACAGTACCTGTTGTCTTAGACATAAAGTTTACCTGTATAGCTAGCGGCGCCATGTCCAGGCACCTTTTCATTGTT
>JANNXP010000096.1:0-23034 GCA_031409615.1 Haliea sp.
CGTTCGCGCTGCGCCAGCGTCGGGCTGAAGCGCTCCAATTCACGCACAATCGTCAGCGCCGCGTCGGCCGGTTCTACGCCGTCATACGGGGCCATATCCACCATGTGTAAAAGGATGCGGTTGCGTGTCAGATGCTTTAGAAAGCGGATGCCCAGGCCTGCCCCATCGGAGGCGCCCTCGATCAGGCCGGGAATATCTGCCATCACAAAACTGCGATGGGCCTCCACACTGACCACCCCGAGGTTGGGTACCAGCGTCGTAAAAGGATAGTCGGCCACCTTGGGCTTGGCCGCAGACACCGCGCGTATCAGGGTCGACTTACCGGCATTGGGTAGTCCCAACAAGCCCACGTCAGCCAGCACTTTGAGTTCAAGTTTAAGACTGCGGACTTCTCCTTCGCTGCCGGGGGACGTCTGCCTGGGCGCGCGGTTGGTACTGGATTTGAAACGTGCATTGCCGAGGCCGTGAAAGCCGCCCTGCGCCACGACCAATCTCTGCCCGGCTGCTGACAGGTCCCCCAGGACCTCGCCGATATCCTCGTCAATAATTGTTGTTCCCACGGGCACCCGCATTACCAGGTCCTCGGCACTCTTGCCGGTGCAATTGCGACTATGGCCGGATTCGCCATCCCCGGCACGGTAATTGCGCTTGAAGCGATAATCCACCATGGTGTTGAGGGATTCATCCGCCTCAAAGATAACACTCCCGCCATCACCGCCGTCGCCCCCGTCGGGACCACCTTTTTCAATATACTTCTCACGCCGGAAGCTCAGGCAGCCATTGCCACCTTTACCGGCGTAAACACTGATACTAACCTCATCTACGAATTTCATTTTCTCTCAACCCATATGTGGGCGCGACGTCGCCCGTGGTCCTGAGGATAAAAAAAAGCCCCGTCAATTGACGAGGCCTTCGATCGTTTGGCTGGTGCCGCTGACTCAGGCGCTCACCACCTGCACAAAGGTGCGGCTCTTGGGGCCACGGGAAATGAATTCCACCTTGCCAGCCGCCTTGGCAAACAGTGTGTGATCCTTGCCCAGGCCAACATTGCTGCCGGCGTGAAAGCGTGTACCACGCTGCCGCACAATAATGTTACCCGCCTTGACTGTCTCACCACCAAAGCACTTGACGCCCAGACGTTTGCTTGCCGAATCGCGCCCGTTACGGGTACTACCACCAGCTTTCTTGTGTGCCATTGTCCAAGCCCTCCCTTAAGCCGTAATACCGGTAATCTTCACTTCGGTGAACCACTGGCGATGACCAGTTTCTCTGCGATAGTGCTTACGGCGGTTAAATTTAATGATTTTGACCTTCTTGTGACGCCCGTGTGTAATCACTTCGGCGGTCACTTTGCTGCCAGCTAACAGCGGGGTGCCGATCTTGATCGTATCACCGCCGACCATCAGGACCCTATCGAACTCGATAATGTCCCCTGTGGCCACTTCAATCTTTTCCAGTTTGAGGGTTTCGCCCTCTATAACACGGTGTTGCTTACCACCGCTTTCAATGACTGCGTACATATGGTGCTCCGTTTAATTAGCCTGCTCGCATTCAAAACAAACCCTTGTAAATCAAGGGGGCAGAGCCAGGCACAAACAGTTGAGTTGACCCGTGACGACCGCGCTCGCGCGCAGTACCGTCCAGAGGGCGGCGAGTTTACGCAAATCAGACTGCCGGAGCAAGGGCTAATTTTACATAAAAACAATGGGTTGCGAACGGTCCTCCCAGCATGGCCCTCACACGCGTTGCTGGGCAGGTGCAGCTTGACATGCCTGTGAGCGCAACCTAGCATGCCCGAGCACTTTTCACTCCCCCGTACCCTATGGATCAAATACGCGCCACCGTCGCTCGAGAGTTCGAGCTGGTCAATCAGCTTATCGTCGAGCAGTTACACTCGCATGTCGATATGGTGGAAAACGTCGGCCATTACATCGTTGACGCAGGCGGCAAACGGTTGCGCCCACTATTGGTGTTGCTCAGCGCGACCGCCCTTGGGCGCTGCACTGGGGCGCATATCACATTCGCTGCAATCATAGAGTTTATCCACACTGCCACTCTGCTGCATGACGATGTAGTCGACCTCTCCTCACTGCGACGGGGGCGACCCACTGCCAATGCGGAATTCGGCAATGCACCATCGATTCTAGTGGGCGATTTTCTTTACACCCGTGCGTTTCAATTGATGGTCCGGCTTGGTGACATGGATGTCCTGACCCATATGGCTGAGACCACCAATATCATCGCGGAAGGTGAGGTCCTGCAATTGACGCGCGCCGGCGATGCCAGCATCGACGAAGCACAATACCTGGATGTGATCACGCGTAAAACAGCTATTCTGTTCGCTGCGGCCTGCTATGGCGCGGCGACCCTGTCGGGAGAGGAGGAATCGAACCGCAACATCCTGCGGGAATTCGGTCTCAACCTGGGCATCGCCTTCCAGATGATAGACGATGTGTTGGACTATGACGGCAATCCTGCAGCCATGGGTAAAAATGTCGGGGACGACCTCATGGAAGGTAAAGTTACGCTGCCTCTCATACACACACTGCTTAAGGGCACTGCTGCCGAACAAGCCGTCGTGCGCCGCGCAATCACCGAAAAAAATTCAGATGCAATCGACCAAATCACGGTGGCAGTGAGACGCTGCGGCGCGCTGGACTATACGCGCGAACGCGCACGACACTTCCACGATCTGGCGCTGGAAAAATTGATGCTGCTACCCCCCAGTGAAGCGCGCAGCGCTTTACAGAGTATCGCTGACCTATCGGTCAACCGCGACCATTGATAGTGTTGGGGCGGTTCTGCCGCCGGGCACGGCTCTTTTCGATTGCACCCGTAAACGGCTCTTTCTATACTCGACGCTCGGATTTCTTTCCTATGGGCTCCAACCATGACTGCACGTACCCTGCTACCCGATTTTCCCGCTTTCGCAGAGCTGCAGTCGCATGCCTCAGCACTCCAATCGACATCTATTGAGCGGCTGTTCGACGAAGATCGCAGTCGTGCAGAGGCATTTACTCTGGAGGCTGCCGGGCTGCAGCTGGATTACTCCAAACACCTGTTAAGCACAGCTGCATTATCTTCCCTTTTCAACCTCGCCAAGCAGGCCGAAGTGCGTCCAGGTATCGCCGACCTGCTCAATGGCGAGCATGTCAATACCAGCGAGGACCGGCCCGCCCTGCATACTCTGTTGCGCGCATCCAGCGGCGGTTTACAGACTGATAGATTTCGCGAGGTGTTGGCAGCCCGCCAACGCATGCAAGCTATTGCGCAGCGACTTTACTGCGGCGAGCATACCGGTTACTCCGATGCGGTTATCACGGATGTCGTCAATATAGGTATTGGCGGTTCTGATCTGGGTCCGCGACTGGTGACGCAGGCACTACAACCCTTCCATGGCAGAGTTCGCGTCCACTATGTTGCCAACGTGGATCCGGCTGATATACAGCAGACACTGTCGGGCCTGGACGCCACTACAACCCTGTTTATCATCTGCTCCAAATCATTCCGCACCGAAGAAACCCTTGCCAACGGGCTGGCGGCCCGCGCTTGGATGCTCCATGCAGGCGCGCTGGTCACGGACCTTAACAAGCACTTCCTGGCAGTCACCACGAATTTGCAGGCGGCACAGGACTTCGGCATCCCTGCGGACAACTGTCTGCCCATGTGGGACTGGGTAGGCGGCCGTTACTCCGTGTGGTCGGCGGTAGGTCTCAGTTGTGCTATTGCGGTTGGCTGGGAAAATTTCTCTCAATTCCTGGCGGGCGCCGAAGCGATGGATGAGCATTTTCGCAGCAGCGAATTGCGCTCCAATATGCCGATACTGATGAGTTTGCTAGGTCTTTGGTACTGTAATTTCTTTGCCGCGAGCACGCATGTCGTACTGCCTTACGACCATAGCCTGCAGCGTTTACCCGATTTTCTGCAACAACTGACCATGGAGAGTAATGGCAAGCGGGTGAGTACCGACGGCCAACCACTGGCATACCCTACCGCACCAGTACTATGGGGTTCGGCTGGCACCATGGGTCAGCATTCATTCCACCAGTTGCTCCACCAGGGTCAGGTGCTATGCCCGGTGGACTTTATACTGCCGCTCACCACACACACAGGGATGGTGCAGCAGCACCGTACCCTGGTCGCCAACTGCCTCGCACAAAGTCGTACCTTGATGGTAGGCCGCTCGCTGGAAGATGCGAGAACTGCCTTGTTGCAACGCGGGCTGGATGACGAAAAGGCCTCACAACTGGCTCCCCACCTGGTCATGCCGGGCAATCGCCCCAGCAGTGTCATCACGATGGATTCACTCAACCCGACAACTCTGGGCGCGCTGCTGGCCTTGTATGAACACCGCACCTTTTGCAGCGGCCGACTGTGGCGCATTAACTCCTTCGATCAATGGGGAGTCGAACTAGGCAAAGAAATCAGCTCAGATATTTTGCGAAGACTGACTGGCACCGGCACTAACGGCACCATGGACGCTGCAACCGAGCGTCTGATACAAGCTTGGGAAGCGGCGCAGCGCTGAGTAGTTTGCCGATGCCTCACGTCAGGCGTCGATCAAGGCCAACAACTCCTTCGTCATGGCGTTCATTAGGGCCGAGTCGCCACGACTTTCCACATTGAGTCGCACTACCGGCTCGGTATTGGACATGCGCAGATTGAAGCGCCATTTCTCCATGGACATGCTCAAGCCATCGACATGGTCTACAGTAAGGGCTTGCTTGGCATACGCCTCTTCGACCTTGGACAAGACCGCAGCCGGGTTCGCAATGGTGCGATTAATCTCACCGCTGCAGGGATAGGCCGCCATGCGCTCAGCAACCAACTTCGAAAGTGGCAGACCGCTGCTGCTGATCAAACCCGTCACCAGTAGCCAAGGGATCATGCCACTGTCGCAATAGGCGAAATCCCGGAAGTAGTGGTGGGCGCTCATTTCTCCGCCATACACCGCATTTTCGAGTCGCATACGCTCCTTGATAAAAGCATGCCCAGTCTTGCTCTCTACGGCTTCTCCACCCAGTGATTGCACGATATCTATTGTGTTCCAGGTCAGTCGCGGATCATGCACGATCCGCGCAGGACCCTGCTGCTTCAAAAACGCTGCCGCCAACAAACCCACGACATAATACCCTTCTATGAAATCGCCATGCTCATCGAAGAAAAAACAGCGGTCGAAATCACCGTCCCAACCCAAGCCGAGGTCGGCGCCATGTTCGCGCACTGCGACAATTGCCGCTGTGCGATTTTCTGGCAGCAGCGGGTTAGGTACTCCATTGGGGAAATTGCCATCCGCCTCGTGATGGAGTTTTATAAACTCAAAGGGCAGATGCGGCTCCAACAGGTCCACCACTCGACCGGCGCCACCATTGCCTGCGTCTACCACAATCTTAAGCGGTTTCAGGCTAGCAACATCGACATAGGACAGCACATGCTTTACGTACGCTTCGGACGTATCCAGCGCGTACAACTGTCCAGGCTGTGCCGCAGCGGTGAACTCGTCACGCTCGGCCAATGCCTTGATGTCAAACAGGCCAGTGTCCCCTGAAATCGGGCGCGACTCCTCGCGCACAAATTTCATGCCGTTGTAGTCTTTCGGATTATGGCTGGCAGTAATCGCAATACCACCGTCCATGCCTGCGTGGGAGGTGGCGAAATAGATTTCCTCGGTGCCACACAAGCCAATATCGTAAACGTCCACGCCCTGCTCCAGCAGACCCTGGGTGACCGCTGCCTTAATCGCTGGACTGCTCAGGCGTATGTCATGCCCCACCACCACCTTCCGGGGCCTGACCACCTCGGCATAGGCCCGACCAATGCGGCGGGCAATTTCTTCATTGAGCTGATCTGGTACGCGCCCACGCACATCGTAGGCCTTGAAACAGGAAATTTCTTGCACAGGGGCCCCGCTCAGCTCTTCTGGTAATAGTGTTCGTAGACAAAGTTCGTGGCTTCGACAAATCCCGGCACACTGCCGCAATCGAAGCGGTGGCCTTTGAACTTGTAGGCCATAACACAACCCTTGCGGGCCTGAGTCTGCAGCGCGTCGGTGAGCTGGATTTCTCCATTCGCGCCAGGCCCTGTTTCGCGCAGAATATCGAAGATGTCCGGCGTCAGGATGTAGCGCCCGATAATCGCCAGATTGGAGGGCGCGTCTTTGGGCTCTGGTTTTTCCACCATCGTATCGACACGAAAAATGCCGTCCTTCAGGCTCTCGCCGCCAATCACCCCATACTTGTGGGTTTCATCCGCCGGCACTTCCTGAATAGCCACAATCGAACAGCGAAACTGTTTGTACAAGTCTACCATCTGGGCCAGTACCCCCGGCCCATTGTTGAAGCATAAATCGTCCGACAGCAGCACACCGAAAGGCTCATATCCAATCAGCGCCTCTCCGGTCAAAATGGCGTGTCCGAGACCCTTCATTTCCCGCTGGCGTACCATTGTGAAAATGCCCTTGTCCAAAACACTGCGGATACTGGTGAGATAGGCTTCCTTGCCAGTTCCGGAGATCTGGTGTTCCAATTCGTAGCTGATATCGAAATGGTCCGCTATTGCACGCTTGCCGCGACCAGTGACCATCGCACAGGTTGTCATACCCGCCTCAATAGCTTCCTCGACCCCGTATTGCACCAACGGCTTGTTGACCACTGGCAACATTTCCTTGGGCATGCTCTTGGTCGCGGGAAGAAACCGAGTGCCATACCCCGCCACGGGAAACAGACATTTTTTAATCACAGCAATATCTCTCCAGCGTGAGTCGATCTCATTGACTGCGACCATACACGTCTTCAAACCGCACAATATCGTCCTCACCCAAATAGGCACCAGACTGGACTTCAATTATCTCCAGCGGTATACGTCCGGGGTTGGTCAGTCGGTGCTTATGGCCGAGCGGAATGTACGTGGATTCATCTTCGCCCAGCATAAACACTTTGTCTTCACAGGTCACCTCGGCGGTACCTGTGACAACGATCCAATGCTCCGCCCGGTGATGATGCATTTGTAATGACAGCCGCTGTCCCGGGTTGACCACAATACGCTTCACCTGAAACCGTTCGGAGGCCACCAGAGATTCATAAGAGCCCCAGGGTCGGTAGACACGCCGATGCAATGAGGCCTCGGTGCGCTGCTGCTTTTTGAGCGTATTGACGATCCGCTTCACATCCTGGACCCTATCCCTGTCAGCCACGAGTATCGCATCAGAGGTTTCCACCACCACCAGGTTATCAACCCCCGTTGCGGCAATCAGACGCGAATCACTGCGAAAATAACTCCCACGGCAGTTATCCAAAATGACATCCCCGCGACATACATTGCCGTCTGCGTCGCGCTCAGCGACTTCCCACAAAGCAGACCATGCACCCACATCGCTCCAGCCACAGTCCAGGGAGACCACGCCACCGACGTCGGTCTTTTCCATGACAGCGTAGTCGATACTGTCACTCGGACACTGCTTGAACGCCTCGGCGTCAGGGCGCACAAAATACATATCTACCGTGGCCACACGCATCGCCTGCTCACAGCAAGACAGGATTGTCGGGGCGCGCTTGCCCAACTCTTCCAGATAGCTTGTTGCCAGCATCAGGAACATACCGCTGTTCCAGAGATAGCCGCCATCCGCCAGATAGTTTTGCGCAGTGGCGGCATCGGGCTTTTCAACAAAGCGCTCCAGTTCGTAAAGATCATCAGCCAGGACCGCACCACACTTGATATAACCGTAGCCCGTCTCGGGAGCAGTGGGCACCACTCCAAATGTCATCAGTCGACCCGCTCGGGCCAGCGGCAGAGCTTTGTCCACCGCTGCGACAAACGCCTCGACATCCTGAATCAGGTGGTCTGCCGGCAGCACCAGCAACATGGCTTGGGGATCCGCACCCACCGCCTGTAGTGCCGCCAGGGCCACTGCCGGTGCGGTATTGCGCCCTTGTGGTTCGAGAATGAGCGCACTGGCCGATAAATCCAGCTGTCGCAATTGCTCTGCTACCATAAAGCGATGTTCTTCATTGCACACCACCAACGGCGCGGCCGCTTCCAGCCCAGCAGTGCGTCGCAGGGTCTCCTGCAACATGGAAATGTCCCCCGCCAGCGGCAAAAACTGCTTGGGGTGCGTCTCCCTGGAGACCGGCCACAAGCGGCTACCGACACCACCAGAAAGAAGTACGGGTGTTAACATTTGAATCCCCTGTAGCCCTGCGAATTAATTTGAATTATTAGTGGTCCGCGCTGCCCTGATTTGGAAGCCAGCAGCGAAACCATGGTATCTGAAGGCACTATTTTTGACCAGCAAAAGACCTTTCCAATGTGAAGTGCGTCTTGAAACCGGTCACGATTCTACTACCCAATGCGTCTGCAGCTGGCGCAGGAACCGTGTGCGGTGCACCGATGATTACCCTCATGACGCTTGCGGATGTCACCAGGATTGATCGGCCCAGGGCGTTCCTCTACCCGCGAATAAGGTCTCTATACAGACTTCATTTTGGGCCTGGAAAATACTGTAAACCACTGGACTTGTGACTCCCAGCTATTAAAATGGGCGCGCGTAATGCCTGCCTATACTATCTCGGGCAGGCAACCACATTTATCGTGGGATGCGTAGTTCAGGGCGCGCTGAGCAAAACATGCAGCAACCCAATCCTGACCATACCGGACAATCTATGATCGGCAAGAATGCATACTCCAGAGATGAACTGATCGCTTGCGGCAATGGTGAACTTTTCGGCCCGGGAAACGCCCAGCTCCCCACCGATGGTATGCTAATGGTTGATAGGATAGTGCATATCAGCTCTGAGGGGGGCACAAACGGTAAAGGCGAAATCATCGCCGAGCTGGATATCAGTCCCGACCTATGGTTTTTCAAGTGTCACTTCCCCGGCGACCCCGTCATGCCCGGCTGCCTTGGCTTGGATGCCATGTGGCAACTTGTGGGATTTTTCCTGGGGTGGCGTGGCAACCCCGGGCGCGGCCGCGCACTGGGCTGCGGTGAAATCAAATTCAGCGGCCAGATACTCCCTACTGCATCCAAAGTAGTCTATAACATCAATGTCAAACGCGTGATTGAGCGCAAACTGATCATGGGAATTGCCGATGGCAGCCTCTCGGTCGACGGCAAAGAGATTTACAGCGCAAAAGAATTGAGAGTCGGTCTGTTCAAATCAACGGAGTCCTTTTAGGCTTATGGGTAAACGAGTAGTCATCACAGGATTGGGCATTGTCTCCTGCCTGGGTAACGACGCCGATACAGTTTCCAGGTCTCTTTATGAAGGCCGCTCGGGCATCAGCCTGAGCCAGGAACAGATTGATGTAGGAATGCGTTCTCATGTTTCTGGCATGCCGGATATTGACATTGAAGCAAACATTGATCGCAAACAATTACGCTTCATGGGTAACGCCGCTGCCTACGCTTATATAGCCATGCAGCGGGCGATCGAAGACGCCGGACTGCAGTCTGCCGAGGTCTCCAACGAACGCACCGGAATCATAGCGGGCTCCGGCGGGGCCTCTTCTTCAAGCCAGACCGAAGCGTCCAATATCATGCGTGAGCGCGGCCTGCGCAGAGTGGGTCCCTATCGCGTCACCCAAACGATGGGCAGTACGGTATCCGCTTGCCTGGCCACCCCCTTCAAAATCAAGGGGGTCAATTATTCGATCTCCTCAGCCTGCTCGACCAGTGCACACTGCATTGGCAGTGCTATGGAGCAAATTCAGCTGGGCAAACAGGATTTGGTATTTGCGGGCGGTGGTGAGGAATTACACTGGACCCTTAGCTGCCTGTTCGACGCTATGGGAGCACTGTCCACCAATTACAACAACACCCCTGAGCGAGCCTCCCGAGCCTATGACGCCAACCGCGACGGCTTTGTCATCGCCGGTGGCGGAGGGATGCTGGTGGTGGAAGAGCTGGAGCACGCCAGGGCCAGAGGCGCAAAAATCTACGCTGAACTGGTCGGCTACGGAGCCACCTCTGACGGTTACGACATGGTGGCGCCTTCCGGTGAGGGTGCTGTGCGCTGCATGCAACAGGCACTGAGCACGGTGGACGGTGCGGTGGATTATATCAATGCGCACGGCACCAGTACGCCGGTAGGGGATATTCAGGAACTCAAGGCTGTCCGTGAAGTGTACAAGGGCCACGCCAGCTTCCCAGTAATCGGCTCTACCAAATCACTGTCGGGCCACTCCCTTGGTGCCGCCGGAGTGCAGGAAGCAATATATTCACTCCTCATGCAGCAGCGTGGCTTTATTGCGGCCTCGGCCAATATCGAAGAACTGGATCCGGAAGCACAGGGATTACCGATCGCACTTTCACGTCATGACAATGTCGATTTGCAGCGGGTGATGTCCAATAGTTTTGGCTTTGGCGGAACCAATGCTTCTTTGGTGTTTCAGAAGTATTCAGATTAGTAGTACGGCCTGACCGAGAGGTGGCGGCAAGGCCTATAGCATCGCTTGTCACACCAAAGAATCCAGCAATATCACCTCCACGCTATCGCCCAGCCCTACTGTTGATCCAGCTGGAATGACCGCCAGTGCGTTGCTGTGACTGACCGAACTGAGTACCCCGGAGCTTTGATTAGAGTATTTCGTAGCCTGCAATCCTTGCGCGGTGTTTTCCACGGTGACCCGCAGGTACTCCTGACGGGGTCCCGGCCTAGCCACAATAAACGCAGCCCGTGCTTGCAGGCATGGTGGCGCGGGCTCGGTGACTCCCTGCATTAACAACAGAAAAGGGCGAGCGATCAGGCAAAAGGTAACGAACACGGAGGCGGGATTGCCGGGCAGGCCGATAAACGGTGTGTCGCCAATACTGCCAAAAGCAAGGGGTTTACCCGGCTTGATGGCGAGCTTCCACAGGTCCAGTCGACCCAGGCGCTCTACCTGATTCTTGACATGGTCCTCTTCACCAACGGAAACACCCCCTGTAGTGATGACACAATCGGCGTGCTCGGCGGCGGCAAGCAACGCCCTTGCGGTGGCGTCCGGATCATCCGCAACAATCCCGCAATCAACAAATTCAATATTGAGCGAACGCAGCAATCCAGCCAAGGTGTAGCGGTTCGAGTTGTAGATTCCTCCCGGGGGTAACTCGCCACTGCCAGGCTCAACTAATTCGTCGCCAGTAGAAAGTACCGCCACTCGCAGGCGCCTAAACACCTGCACCCGCGCACAGCCAATGGAGCCCAGTAATCCCAAATCCTGTGGGCGCAGCACACGGCCCTTGGCCAGCACCGCTTCTGCGGCCCTGATATCCTGTCCGCGGGGACGGATGTTCTGCCCGACACTGACAGGCGCTGACACCCTCACCACCCCCGCGACTTCTGTGCAGTCCTCCTGCATGACCACCGCGTCGGCGCCGGCAGGAATCGCTGCACCGGTAAAAATTCTAGCGGCGGTACCTGTCGCCAGGGCGGAACCAACACTACCGGCCGGGGTGCGCTGACTCACCGGTAACGCTTGCCCGACGTCGCTCGCGCGCAAGGCATAGCCATCCATAGCACTGTTATCCATCGGGGGGACGTCGATAGAAGATATGACACTCGCTGCGAGCACGTGGCCCAGAGCGTCCAGCACAGGCACTTCAATGCACTCCTCTACCGGGCGCGCAGCCAACAGCACCCGTGCCAGCGCCTCAGCAACCGGCAGCATGTTGCTCAATGCTCCTGTTCCCGTACGTTAAGCACCCCCACGAAATTGCAGGGGCGATGACTACTGTCTAATTGCTCGCGAATAAGGCCATTCCAGGCTGTCTTGCAGGCGCCGGTAGAACCGGGCATACAGAAAATAACAGTGTCGTTGGCGAAGCCCGCCATGGCGCGAGACTGCACCGTGGAAGAGCCGATTTCTGCATAGGATAAAGCCCGGAACACCTCACCAAACCCCTCAATATCCTTGTCGAAGAGCGGTCGCACCGCTTCTGGGGTAGAGTCCCGACCGGAGAACCCCGTGCCGCCCGTGATGAGTACCGCGTTGATAGTCGCATCCACTATCCAGGCGCTCAGTACGGCGCGTATTTGGTAAATGTCGTCACGAACTATCGCCCTGCCTCGGGTGTGATGACCGGCCGCCTCCAGTGCCCCCACCAGATAGTCTCCGGAGGTATCATTCTCCCCGGTGCGGGTATCCGACACTGTCAATACTGCTATGGACAAGTGCTGCGCGCTGCCATCAGTCACTTTAACCATCGGTGTACCCCCTCTGCTGTTCGTAGTAATGCTTTACCAGATCACCAATCGCACTGCGCCAGGGCACCTGTCTGATAGCGAAGGTATTGCGAATCTTGCTGCAGTTCAGTGTTCGACTCAGCGGTCTCAGGCCCTCGGGCTCCCGTTCCAGTTGTACCGCGGTGGAACTGAACTCAAAGAACTGGGAGGCCGACGCCAGTAGCGCCTCGGCAAATTCATAATAAGTGGCGGTATCTGAACTGCCATAATGGTAGATTCCCCAGGGCTCCAGCCCAGTACTGAGCTGATCCAGCAAGGCCAGTATTACCCTGGCCCCATCGTCAGCCGCCACCGGGCAACCGCGCAGGTTGTTGTCCAGAATTAGACTGTCACCGTCGCGCAAGGGACCCAGCATCTGGGTGATGAGATTGGTTCCCTCATTGGAAAAGATTGGACCCAAGCGGAGTATCAGGTGGCGCGCACAGGCGTCCCCCGCCAGCTGCTCGGCACGAGCCAGCAACTCGCCGACGGCCTCCTCGTTGTCCGGCGCGTCCCGCTCCACATAGGGGCGGTCCAATTGACCCGAAAACACGCGTGAGCTGGAAACATAAAGATAAGCGGTATCGGTCCGCTGGCAGCCCTTGGCCACCCAGTGACAACGCTGCAAATCCAGCTCCTGAATCTGCAGACCGCCATCTCCTGCAGCTTCAATGCGCACGTCCACCACAATATCGCAGTTAGCGCGTACAACACTTTTTTTCGCCTGCCGCTCACTTTTCCAGCGGCAGGCGGAGCGGCTCATGGGGACTATTTCATGTCGACCCACAAGCACTTGACGCTGGAGCAGCGCCAAGCCTAACGGCGTATCGGATCCCAATATGAGTACACGCACCGTTTTGTTTCACCCACCGAATCCTACTGACCCGCTATTATTCGCCACCGCCTTCTAAAAGGGGATGTCGTCATCGATAATCCCGTAGTCACCGGCCGGCGGAGTACCCATGTCCGCCGCTTGCTTGGCGGGGGCAGATCGCGGGGCACTCGTCGGGGTAAAGTCGCCGGACTCCTGAGAACCGCCACCCTGGCCGGCACCTCGGGAGTCAAGCATCTGCATTTCATTGACCACAATTTCCGTTACATAACGATCCTGGCCTTCTTTATCCTGCCATTTGCGGGTATGCAGGGAGCCTTCAACATAGACCTTGGAGCCCTTCTTCAGATACTCGCCAGCTATCTGGCCCAGCCTGAAATTTCCTCGATCACGAAAAACCACCCGGTGCCACTCGGTTCGCTCCTGCATTTGCCCCGTCTGCTTATCCTTCCAGCTCTCGCTGGTAGCAATACTGGCATTAGTAACCGCGCCACCATCGGGGAAAAAACGGGTCTCCGGATCATTGCCCAGGTTGCCTACCAGAATGACTTTATTGATGCCCCGTGCGGCCATAAAATTTCCTCATTTCTTACACAGAATCGATACTGAATTGGACGTTGACTATAACAACCCCACCCTGCAATTGCGACAGCAACCCCGTCCAAAGTCCACCAATTCAGCCGGTGTAGCAGCGCGCAAATCAGAGTTTAGACGCCAGGCAGCGGGCTGGCGGTGATGTTTTGGATCACTGCTGGCCCAGGTGCCCGCAACACCACCAGCCACCAAGCAGCAGCCAGCACCAGGCACACACTGATTAGCATGCCCTCGCCCAGATGATCCAACAGCCACCCCCCACCGGCCCCGCCAGCGAATGCGCCCATGAACTGGCAAGTGGAGTAAACGCCCATCGCGGCCCCCTTGCTGCCCGCAGATACCGTTTTGCTGAGCAGCGAGGGGAGCGTCGCCTCCAGGTAATTGAAACCCACAAAGAACAACCACAGGCCACCGTATAGCCACAGGCTGGCCGGCGCATAACCCAGGGTGGCAATGGCCGCAAAAACAAAAGCAATACCCAGCAGGAAAGCCTGGCGCAGCCGTCCACCTCGCTCTGCCAGGATCATCAAGGGCACCATGCCGGCCAGCGAGAGCAGTAGCACGGGGAGATATACTAGCCAGTGTTGTTCTCGGTCCACGCCCAGAGATTGCTCGATAACACCAGGCACCACGAGAAAGAAGGCCACCAGGATGAAATGTAAAACGAAGACGCCGAAATTGAGGCGCACCAGTTTCGTGTCACCGAGGCCGCGCCGCAGCAACCCGACGCTGACACCCACCTCAGCATGGTCAGCCGTTGTGGCCAGCGGGGAGGGTGGCACCAGCAGGATCAGGATGGCGATACCGGAGCCGGCGAGCGCCGCGGTAAACCAGAACACCCCCGGCAGACCCCCAAACATCGCCACCACAGGCCCGAGGACAAGCGCCACTGCAAATGACAGGCCGATACTCATCCCCACAACCGCCATGGCCTTGGTGCGCTGCTCCTCTCGAGTCAGATCCGCCACCAGAGCCATCAGGGTACTGGAGATCGCGCCGGCACCCTGCAGTGTGCGACCCACGATAATACCGATAACAGTGTCCGCCATGCCGGCAACAATGCTGCCCAAGGCAAACAGCACGAGTCCCGCAATAATGACAGGCCTGCGACCCACTTTGTCAGACAGCCAACCCAGCGGGATCTGCAGCAAAGCGTTGGCCAGGCCATACATGCCCAAAGCCAGGCCAATCAGGGTCGGGGTAGCGCCGGGCAGATCCGCCGCATACAGGGCCAGGAGCGGCAGCACCATAAACAGGCCCAGCATGCGGAAGCAGTACAGCAACGCGAGCGAGGCGACGGTGCGCCGCTCTTGCGCGGTCATGGCATTGGCAGTAATCACTTGGGTTGATTCATCGGGAGTGGTTCAAAAAAACAGCGGCAAATGGTACCAGTTTCACGTCCTACGAGACATCCATAGACCTCCATCCAGTGAAATATAGGCCCGGCTTTTGCCACAACTGCAGCTCTGGGCATATACTGATTGGTTTCGATTTCTGGGCAGTATCAGAGGTTCTATGAACACCATTCAAGTACGCGGGGCACGCACCCACAACCTCAAAAACATCGACCTCGATATTCCTCGGGACAAACTGGTTGTCATCACCGGCCTATCGGGCTCCGGCAAATCTTCCCTGGCGTTTGACACCCTCTACGCCGAGGGGCAGCGTCGTTACGTGGAATCTCTGTCCACCTATGCTCGCCAGTTTCTTTCCCTCATGGAAAAGCCGGATATGGACCATATCGAGGGTCTGTCACCAGCCATCTCCATCGAGCAGAAGTCGACCTCCCACAATCCTCGTTCCACCGTCGGCACGATCACGGAGATCTACGATTACCTGCGCCTGCTGTACGCACGGGTCGGCGAACCACGCTGTCCAGACCACGGGGCTAACCTGCAGGCCCAAACTGTGAGCCAGATGGTCGATACGGTTCTGGCCCTACCCGAAGACACAAAACTCATGTTGCTGGCGCCAGTGGTGCGCGAGCGCAAAGGTGAACATCTGCACGTGCTTGAGGAACTGCGGGCCGGTGGGTTCGTCCGTGCCCGCATTAACGGGATCGTTGTCGACCTTGACGATGCCCCGGTTCTGGACAAAAAGAAAAAACACCGTATCGAGGTGGTAGTGGACCGCTTCAAGGTACGCAAGGACCTGGGTATCCGTCTGGCGGAGTCCTTTGAGACAGCCCTGGGCCTGACCGACGGACTGGCGTCGATCAGTCACATGGAAACCAGCGACAAGGACATCAGCTTTTCCGCACGCTTCGCCTGCCCCGAGTGCGGGCACAGCATCGATGAACTGGAGCCCCGACTATTTTCCTTCAATAACCCGGCCGGTGCATGCAGCGGCTGCGATGGCCTGGGCGTGAAGCAGTATTTTGACGAGGAACGCCTGATCCTGTTCCCCGAGTCGAGCCTGGCCGAAGGCGCCATACGCGGCTGGGATCGGCGCAATGTCTACTACTTCCACATGCTGAATTCCCTGGCTGAGCACTACGGATTCAATATCGACACACCGTTCAGGGAACTGAGCAAAAAACATCGACAAATTGTCCTGCACGGCAGCGGCAAGCAGGAAATCGCCTTCGCCTATATCAATGACCGGGGCGATGTATTTAAACGTACACACTCCTTCGAAGGCATCCTTCCAAATATGGAACGTCGCTATCGGGATACAGAGTCGCAGTCGGTACGGGAAGAATTGTCAAAATTTTTGGCCACCCAGCCCTGCCCCGATTGTGGCGGTACTAGACTGCGACGTGACGCCCGCCATGTTTTTGTAGATGGCTACGACTTGCCCAGCATTACGGCCATGCCAGTGGGGGAGGCAGAACGCTACTTTGGACAGTTGCAACTGGAAGGTCGCCGAGGTGAAATTGCCGATAAGATTCTGAAGGAGCTGCGCGCTCGCTACCGTTTTCTGGTCGACGTGGGACTTAACTATCTCACGTTAAGCCGCAGTGCCGAGACACTATCGGGCGGCGAAGCCCAACGTATCCGTCTGGCATCCCAGATTGGTGCGGGGCTGGTTGGTGTTATGTACATTCTGGATGAGCCCTCGATTGGCCTGCACCAGCGCGACAATGAACGACTGCTGGCCACCCTCACCCATCTACGTGATATGGGTAACACCGTGTTGGTCGTGGAGCATGACGAGGACGCGATTCGCAGTGCCGATCATATTATTGATATTGGCCCGGGCGCTGGTATTCACGGGGGCGAGATCGTAGCCTCAGGCACCCTACAGGATATCCTCAACTGCGAGCGCTCTCTAACTGGTGCGTATCTCTCGGGAACGCGAGAAATCAGCATACCGGAGCGACGCACGCCGCGCGATGCGCAGCACTTGCTGGTTCTCACCGGGGCAACGGGCAACAATCTGCAAGCAGTCACACTGGAGATTCCACTGGGCTTACTCACCTGCATCACCGGAGTGTCCGGTTCAGGTAAATCATCTCTGATAAACAGCACGCTCTATCCGATCGCCGCCACACAACTCAACGGCGCCACAACTCTTACACCAGCACCCTTTGAGTCGATAACGGGTATGGAGCAGATCGACAAATGCATAGACATCGACCAGAGTCCTATTGGTCGCACGCCCCGATCCAATCCGGCCACCTATACCGGCATTTTCACCCCGGTACGCGAGCTGTTTGCCGGCACGCAGGAGGCGCGCTCCCGGGGATACAAACCTGGCAGATTCAGTTTCAACGTGAAGGGCGGTCGCTGCGAGGCCTGTCAAGGTGATGGGGTCACCAAGGTTGAGATGCACTTCCTGCCGGATATCTATGTACCGTGTGATATCTGCAAGGGAAAGCGCTACAACCGCGAGACTCTGGAGGTACGCTACAAAGGGAAAAATATCCACGAGGTTCTGGAAATGACCGTCGAGGACGCGCTGACATACTTTGCACCAGTTCCTGCCATCGCCCGTAAACTGCAAACCTTAATGGATGTCGGTCTCACCTACGTCCGCCTCGGCCAGGCCGCCACCACACTGTCTGGCGGCGAAGCCCAGCGGGTCAAACTGTCCCGGGAGCTATCCAAGCGCGACACGGGTAAGACGCTGTACATCCTGGATGAGCCAACCACCGGTTTGCACTTTGAAGACATCAAGCAACTACTGGAAGTCTTGCATCGCCTGCGCGATCACGGCAATACGGTGGTCATCATCGAGCACAATCTTGATGTGGTCAAAACAGCGGACTGGATCGTCGACCTTGGCCCCGAAGGCGGCAGTGGCGGCGGCAGGATTATCGCCAAAGGCACACCGGAGGAGGTCGCAAAGACTAAAGGCTCCTTCACTGGACAGTTTCTGGCGCAGGTGCTGAAAAAGCGCAATCGGCGTAAGGCGGCGTGACCAGAGCTAACCCCTAGCGGTGGGTGTCCTCGACTTCAAGAAGGATAGACTTCATGGGTATGCCGACCAGGCCGTGAACTATCGAACTCGACTGCACCCTGAACGAGAGTACGTCATACTTCCAGGTGATCATATGGAAGTTGTCCTGGCTGCCATTGGATATGCTCACGTCCACACTGTAATCGCCTATCGGCAACAGCGGCAGCGTGAACTCGAAGCTGGCCACACACATTCGCCCCGCGTCAACACCTACCGGAGACTCCCGGTATGAAAGGTAAGTGTTGTCGCCAAAAACGGCCTGACCCAAACGGTTCTTAATAAAGAAGCCAACGATAGGTCTATCGAGATCGATTGCGCTGATACAACGAATTCTCAGTATTACACTTTCACCGCCTACCATCCACGTCAGTTTTTGCCCGTCCTCCAGAAACTCAACATCAATAATATCGGCCTGTCCCTCAGTGAAGTCCGCGGCGTTTTCACTAAACGCAAAGAGCTCGATGTCATTTCTCAAATTACTGTTGTTAACGAATTGATGGCGCTGATCCCTGTACTGGGTCGAAGTATCGGTACTGCGGAATCCTGCGATTACTGCCTTGCTCGGTTTCACAACGACGTCAGTGTTATAGAGGCCTTCCAGATACAGGCTTACCACATCTTTCGCCGCACCTATCGCTTGCACCGCTCCCCTATCGAGCCATATGGCGCGGTCACACAGCCCGACAACCGAGCTAGTATCATGGGACACAAATAACAGTGTACCGTGCTCACAAAACTGTCTGAGGAAGCGCATACACTTCTGGACAAAATAAGCGTCTCCGACGGCCAGGGCTTCATCGATTACAAGAACATCAGCATCAACGTGTGCAATGACGGCAAACGCAAGCCTGACTACCATGCCGCTGGAGTAGGTTTTGACTGACTGGTCCAGAAACTCACCAATATCTGCGAATTCAACAATACTCTGGAATCGCTGAGCGATAGTCTGTTCATCGAGGCCGAGGATGGATGCATACAGGACTACATTCTCCCGTCCCGTGAACTCGGGATTGAATCCGGTACCCAACTCCAGCAGCGCCGCAATCTTGCCCTTAACGAAAACCTCGCCCGTGCTTTGCAAAAGCGTACCGCAGATAATCTGTAACAGAGTCGATTTACCAGACCCGTTTTTTCCGATGATCCCGATTGTTTCTCCCTTCTCGATGGTAAAACTGACATCATTCAGAGCCTGAAACTCGCTAAAGTACTGTCTCCTGCCGCGCGTCAGCATTTGCATGAAGCGATCCTGTGGTCGCGCATATACCTGGTAAGCCTTACCTAAACGATCTGCCCGAATGACCACATCAGATGACATCGGTAGATCCAGTTCTAGTCTTCTGAAACCAGGCAAAACCTAGCCAAGCAATACCTATGCTTACAGCACGATACACGCCCAACTCACCGGCGGAGGGCAACTGCCCAAACACCAGGAGTTCGCGACTGGATTCAATGATAAAAGTGAGCGGATTGCGGCAAACCGCTTCTGGATAGATCTCAGGGATGGTAGACAGCGGACAAAATAGGAAAGACGAAAACAGCGATTCGGAAGGGAAAACAACTTGCTTAACACTATCCTCGCGCCTTGCCATTCTTGCAACGAGGGTGCGATTGTGGGAAAAAGATCGTATCAACCTTGGGAGTGAGCGGTCGAAGTGGTTCATTGCCTAGCCCGGCTGACCGAGTCTGGAGTATCGATTATAGAAAACGTGCTTCTCAACCTGCGCGGAAATTGGAAGCACGTGGACCGTCGATAGGATCTATTCCTCGTCCTCAACATTCACTGATTGGGGGCGATCGACCAACTCGACATAAGCCATTGGTGCTTTGTCTCCAGTGCGATAGCCGCACTTAAGAATACGAATATACCCACCTGGACGCTCCTGATAACGAGGCCCTAGTTCATTGAACAACTTGACGACAGCCGAGCTATCGCGTGTTCGGTCAAAGGCAAGTCGCCGATTGGCAACGCTGTCCCTTTTTGCCAGCGTAATAAGCGGTTCAGCATAGCTGCGCAGCTCCTTCGCCTTGGGTAAAGTGGTTCGAATCAGTTCATGCTCCACCAACGAGACAGTCATGTTCCGAAACATGGCTTTGCGGTGAGAACTGTTACGATTTAACTGACGTCCACTGTGACGATGACGCATTTTTGCTATCCTATTTTACGGTGCTATCACAGCACTACTATCTGTTGGTCGGGACCGATTAAGCGCTCAGAACCCGATCGTCGTTTTTTAAGCTGGCTGGCGGCCAGTTATCCAGGCGCATACCCAGCGACAGACCGCGGGATGCCAGCACGTCCTTGATCTCAGTGAGAGATTTCTTACCCAAGTTAGGGGTTTTCAGCAACTCAACTTCGGTGCGCTGCACCAGGTCACCAATGTAATAGATATTTTCTGCTTTGAGGCAGTTGGCAGAGCGAACCGTTAGCTCCAGGTCGTCTACCGGACGCAACAGAATCGGATCTACCTCATCCTCTTCGACGACGGACTCGGATTCAGACTCACTCTCCAGATCGACGAATACAGCCAACTGCTGTTGCAAAATGGTTGCCGCGCGACGAATCGCTTCCTCGGGGTCGATAGTGCCATTGGTCTCGAGATCCAGCACCAACTTGTCAAGGTCGGTACGCTGCTCTACCCGGGCCGCTTCAACGACATAGGAGACGCGATATACAGGAGAAAAGGTCGCGTCCAATTGCAAGCGTCCAATAGAACGCGTTTCATCATCGGGACTGGTACGGGAATCGGCGGGCGAGTAGCCGCGACCGAGTGCCACAGTTAGCCTCATGTTGATTTCTGCACCGGGATTGAGATGACAAATGACATGATCAGGATTACGAATCTCAATATCGTGATCCACCTGAATATCGCCCGCAGTCACCGCGCCCGGTCCCTTCTTGCTCAGGGTCAATTCAGCTTCTTCTTTCCCGCTCATGACGAGAGCCACGCCCTTAAGGTTCAGAAGGATTTCGATGACATCCTCCTGAACTCCTTCAATCGCGCTGTACTCGTGGAGCACACCATCAATTTCCACTTCCGTAATGGCACTACCGGGCATGGAAGATAGCAATATACGACGGAGAGCATTACCTAGAGTGTGGCCAAAACCACGCTCAAGAGGCTCCAGGGTCACCTGGGAACGCGTGCTGTTCTTTTCGTCAACATTGATCACGCGGGGGGTCAAAAATTCGTTCACTGCACTCTGCATTGGGGCACCTGTCTTTTAGGTTGGTCCTTCAGTGGATTACTTGGAGTAAAGCTCGACGATCAGGTTTTCATTGATATCGGATGACAGGTCCTGACGATCAGGTACTGTCTTGAATACTCCTTCCAGCTTCTCGCTGTTAACTTCGATCCACTCGGTTTCTCCACGATGAGAAGCCAGAGCGAGGGCAGACTGCACGCGCAGCTGTTTTTTGGCCTTCTCACGCAGGGCGATGACATCTCCAGCCCTTACCTGGTAAGAGGGGATATTTACAACAGTACCATTGACCAAAATGGATTTGTGGGAAACCAGTTGACGAGATTCCGCGCGAGTAGAGCCGAACCCCATGCGGTAAACCACATTGTCCAACCGGCATTCCAGCAGTTGCAACAGATTTTCTCCTGTTGCTCCCCTGAGACGCGCGGCCTCTTTATAATAGTTACGGAACTGCTTTTCCAGCACGCCATAAATACGACGTACTTTCTGCTTCTCGCGCAGCTGCACACCGTAGTCTGAAAGGCGGCCGCGACGAGCACCGTGCTGACCGGGAATCGTTTCTAACTTACACTTACTTTCTAACGAACGAACCCCGCTTTTCAGGAACAGGTCTGTTCCTTCACGACGGGAGAGCTTGCACGTAGGTCCAATATATCGAGCCATGTCAATTCTATCCTGTTAGCGTTACACGCGACGTTTCTTGGGTGGACGACAGCCATTGTGTGGGATTGGGGTGACGTCTGTAATGTTGCTGATCTTATAACCACAGGTGTTCAGCGCGCGAACGGCAGACTCTCGACCGGGACCAGGACCCTTCACCTGTACATCAAGATTTTTGAGCCCGTACTCCTTTGCTGCCTCGCCAGCACGCTCTGCCGCAACCTGCGCTGCGAAGGGAGTGCTCTTGCGAGAACCACGAAAGCCAGACCCACCCGACGTAGCCCAGCTCAGCGTATTACCCTGACGATCTGTGATAGTGATAATTGTGTTATTGAAAGATGCGTGGATGTGCGCAATACCATCGACAACTGTTTTGGTGATTTTCTTTCGAGTGCTCTTGGCACTTGGCTTAGCCATACTCTATTTCCTGGATTAATATCAATACTGCACTAGGGTGCAGCTACACTAAAAAGGACTCGCGGCGAACAGTGCCTATTTGCGAATCGGCTTGCGCGGCCCCTTACGGGTACGTGCATTAGTCTTGGTTCTCTGCCCCCGCAGTGGCAGACCTCTGCGGTGACGAAGGCCGCGGTTACAACCCAGATCCATCAGACGCTTGATGTTCATAGAGAGCTCGCGACGCAAATCGCCCTCTACCACCAATTCACCCACTTTGGTGCGAAGAGCATCCATCTCCTGCTCAGTCAACGCACCTATCTTGACGTTTTCGGCAACGCCGGTGTCAGCGCAGAGGCGCCTGGCCTGACTGCGCCCTACTCCATAAATATAAGTCAATGAGATAACAGCATGTTTGTTATCTGGTATGTTGACGCCGGCAATACGAGCCATTCAACTCTCTCCAATCATTTGTCGTCGTTGCATGCTGCACCTTGTCCAAACCCCGGTATTTGACGCTACCGTAACTCGGGGCCCTTACAAACGGCGCAGCAGTCTAGCGATATCGCTAATAAAAATCAACTGCCGCGGGGCAGTCACTACCCTTGACGCTGCTTGTGTCGTGGATCCGTATTGCAAATCACTCGGACCACACCCTTGCGGCGTACCACCTTACAGTTCCTGCAAATTCTCTTTACTGATGCACGTACCTTCATTGCGACTACTCCCTACTTGGACTACCCGGACCCG
>JANNXP010000097.1:0-20734 GCA_031409615.1 Haliea sp.
TGTCGCCGCCATTCCGTTCACGCCTAAACAGTACGCCACCGCCGTGGTCAATTCAGCAGACATTATCGACTGGCAGGCGCGCACGGGCTATGAGAGTTACGGTCACTTCGAGCGCGTTACCCTTTTCGTTGGCCAGCGCGACAGCGTGTTATGTCGCACCGCGATGTTGGAGAGCGCCGCGCAATCGGCGGCCGTAACGGTGATGCAAACCAGCGGTACAGATCACTTTATCAGTCTTGAAAGCCCCGCTGTGATTCGCGCCTATTTCGCCTGACGGGAGTCGTGGCGCTCTATGGTGTCAGTGACCGGCTACTGCCGTCATGCGCCGCTATGATGTTTGATGCAGGTTCTTGACGCAGGCGAGTTTGTGCGGATTGCGCAGGGTATAGAGCCAGCAAATCTGGCCGCGCCGATTGAGGCGCACGGTAAATATCATATCGCTGTCATCGCCGACCAGGCGCACCAGCGCCGGCTGGCCATTCACCGGTAGCAGCTGCAAGCCGTCCAGTCCCGCGCTGCGGCGTGCAATATAGGTAAACACCTGGGCCACACGCGCCGCGCCCTCAAGGGGGATGCGGGCCGCAGTGACCAGACCGCCGCCGTCAGTCAAGGCCAGGACATCCGGCGCCAGCAAGCGCATGACTTCTTCCTTGTCACCGCTCGCGGCAGCGGCGGTGAACGCCAGCAGTACTTTCTCAAGTTGTTCCCTGGTGGTATCGAAGCGCGGTGAGGATTCCTGCACTCGTTGGCGGGCACGACTCACCAGTTGACGGCAGGCCTGCTCTGATTTATCGAGGGTGCGCGCGATATCGGCATAGGATGTGTCGAAGACCTGGCTCAGCAGAAAGGCGGCGCGCTCCTCTTCCGCCAAGCGCTCCAGCGACCACAGCAGGGCCAGTTCGCACTCCTGGGCCAGCTCCATGATGCTGCCCGGTCCGCTGTTTGCGCCGTCAATGATGGGTTCGGGTAACCACGGCCCGGCATACACTTCGCGGCGCCGACGCGCCGAGCGCAGTTGGTCAATGGCCATGCGGGTAACCACCTGCGTCAGCCAGGCCGAGGGTACAGCGATGTCCGCCAGTGCTGCGACTGACCAGCGCAGCCAGCTCTCCTGAACGATATCTTCCGCCGCCTGGATCTCGCCGAGCATGCGGTAGGCCAATGACAACAGGCGCGGTCGCTGTTGCTCAAAAATGTCGGTCGCGGCGGCAGTGATCATGAAGCGGTCCGAATACGCGCCGCCAACTCCCGCGCTGCCTGTTGTGTATCAAAACCTCCTCGCAAGCGCCCCCGAAAGTAACCGTCCGGACCGATGAGCACTATGGTCGGTGAGTGACTGATGACGGGTCGGTCTGCTGGCCCGTCGATGCGAAAATCCATACCCAGGTCGGCGGTCAGTCGGTGCAGTTCATTTGCAGGGCCGGTCACGCCGATAAAATCTTCCCCAAAAAAATGTACATACTCTGCTAACAGCTGTGGCGTATCGCGCAGCGTATCCACGGACACAAAGATGATCCGTAAGCGGTCGCCAGGAAGGGCAGCGCGCAAGTCGGCCAACTCGGCCAGCGTTAGTGGGCAAAGGTCAGGGCAGTGGGTAAAACCCAGCACCAGCAATTGCCAGTGTCCGCGCAACGACACATCCGTGAAATCTTCTCGGCCCGACGTGAGCGTGAAGGCCGCCACCGGACGGGGATGATCGAGCCACTCCAGTGCTGACGCAGCGACACGCGGCTGCAGTTGACTCAGGGCGAGTCCGCAGGCGACGGCCAGCGCGACTATCAGCGCTGCCGCGCGAGTACTAGGCGGTACCACTGGCACGGCGCGCAGACACCAGCAGGACCAGGGCAGTCAACGCGGGCAACGTGACCCCGGCGAAATCTTCCAGCAGTGATGACGGACCGCAAATGCCGCTCAAGACCTCCCAGACGTGGAGCAGGGCGTGACCGACCAGCCACACGGTTGGCGCCCACCAATAGCCCAAGCGCTGCCGTGGTCGCAGCGCTCCCAGGATGAGACCGATACCCGAGAGTGCGTAGATGATCCCCAGGTCGCGCACAAAGTGCTGATTGAATGGACCGCGGTCGGGCACGCCGGGAATCGCCCAGTACCAGCTCTCCGGCGCTGCCAGTTGCCAGGTCGCGTTCACCACCATGACGAATCCCAACAGTAGCGCTACTGTCACTATAATCCTGTCTTTCATAGGTCTTACGCTCCCACTGCTGTGCCAGGTAGTGTAGCGCAGCACAATGGTCCCGGTGCGATACTGTGTTGGGCAATCTGCACGCGACTGCAGATCTGGCCGTGACCCAGAACGTACTTAATACTCGGGTATACCCTGGCGGTACTGATGGCCATGGCCAGCGACACTAACCCTTCATCACCCCAGCGTTGCCGCACCTGTTCGCGCAGTGCGTCCGCAGCCCGGTTATGCGCCAGTGCGCTCTCGGTAAATTGCACAACCAGCGCAATTTCATCATCCAGCGCGGCCAGGTCCGAGGCCACCACCGCGACAACAACGGCGGGATCAACTCCTGCTTCCAAGGCCATATTGCACACCAGCTGGACACAGGGGCCGCAGTCCTCCCCTACAGTGGCCCGGATACGCGCTGTGTACCAGGGCGCCACAGGAATGCCGCGGCGATGAGACGACAGTAAATTGAGTGTGGAAAATTTCAGGAATGCCGCTAGATGGTGATCCAACAGTTCTTCCATGTAGGTCGTATCGTATTGATAGCGGGCAGAAAAAGTTCGCAGCCAGCGGTGCGCCAGTGATGTCAGCATGCTTGTCTCCTTAAGGATTGACTACCTTATAGACGAGACAGCCATAGAGCGTGTGACAGTCAGGCGATGTTTATTTTTCCGCTAACATACGCAGGGCAGCGACATCGCTATGGATGGATGATGCCAGGCGCGGATTGATGATGTCGGGGGACAGATCGCCACCAAGATCAGTGCGTATGATGTAGGTAAACTCCACCTGTTTATCGCTGAGACCTTTGATCTTATACATACCGTGGGATTCAGCGCGGATAAGATCCTGCGCCGGATGTTTGGAGGAGTCGGACTGAAGTTGCACGGTCACGGTTCTGGCGTCGCGATCTATTTGCCCAGTGCTGTGGATAACCATATCCCGATCCGTTAACGGCCATGGCAAATCCAACACCAGGTACACGTAGCGTTCCGTTTCCGAGACGGTGCTGAGGACTTCGGAGGATTGACACATGGTCTGCCAGCCACTACAGCCGTCGCCATAGCCAAATGTCTCTGCCACTTTTTCGACTGAGGCGTTAATCAGCGTGGTCGCCTTGACCTCCAGAAAGGGGGAGTCAGGCACTGCTCGCGTATACAACTGAATATGCTTTTCGTCTTGTGCCAGAGTCCACTCACTGTCGGTAGACACAGCGCTGGCAGAGGCGGCCAGCGACATTGTCAGCAGCAGTGTAAGTGCGGCCCTGTGCCGTGCGTCGGGTCTTTTGTTGGATACGCGCAACATAACGGTTCCCTCTTAGTGACTAGACCTCTCATCCCAGTTTCAGGTACGCCATCTCCCCAAAGTTGGAGGAGGGGTCCAACTGGATCACCTGCTCGAAATAATGCCTGGCCTTTATACCATCGCCGGCCGCTTCGTGCAGCTTTCCAAGGTAGAAACTGGCATACATCTGGTAAGCCACGCGAGCGCCCTCCAGCAGCATTCCGAGATCTTCAATGCGGCTGCCTTCCAGGTTTTTTAGCAGGGTTTCAAGATACCTGATTGCCTCCGGCCCCTTGTTGATCGCATCCGGGAACAGGGTGTTGGCCCTGGCCAGCAGCAGGCAGGCTTCGATGTGGTCGATATCATCCGCAGGCGGTGTTGCCGGGTCCCGAAACAGCTCGGCGGCTTCTCCTAACAGGCTCGATGTATCGGACACGCCACCCAACTTCGCCGCTTGCATCAGCAGTGTCAGCAAACGCGCTTCCAGTGCAATGGTGTGACGACTATCCGACGCTTCAAGTCGCCTGGCATACAGCACGGCCTGCTCGAGATTATTGTCCATTCCATAGGCAAGGCACTTGAAAGCAACTGCCAGATCATTGGCGGGCGCCAGCGCCAGGGCCGCGTCGGCACAGGTAATCGTCCGCTCAAAATCCGTCAACAACAGGTAGGTGCGACAGGCGTTGTGGATAAGGTGCAAGTCGCGGGGCCGCGCCGCAAGCGCTTTTTCCAGACGCGCCAGCTCCTCGTCAATATGGAAGCGTTTGCGAAACACTTTGCTGGGAAAATAGATCGCCTCATGAATGGTAGACAACGCCTTTTCGGAGTTGTCCATGATGCGCTGGAACATGTGCCTGGCCTGTCGCGTTTTTTCACTGATTATCCAGCGATTGATAACGCGATCTGTATTGGTCACCGTCGCGGCCACGGCATCGAAATCCAGTTCGGGCCTGGGGATTGCGATCAATGCCTTCACTTCAAGGTCGGCCAGCGTGCGCAATTGCTCCCGCGCGGCCTGGAAAAAGCCCAGTGGTACGCCCTCGTTGCGCGCCGCCCACAACAGCCCGGCTATCTCCACCTGGCTGTCGTCGAGCGGATCCGCGTGTTCCAGCAGACCATTGTTGCCCAGTTCCAGGATAAACTCCTGCGGGAAGCTCAGGCTGACATTCTGTTTGGTCTCGGCGGCAAAGGGCATGATGAAGTCCCTGCGTCCGACGCTGTATTTATCTGAAAGCAATTCGATTTCAATGGTATGGGGGTCGTAGTGTGCTGCGATAAATGCGGCGGCAATCAACGGAAGGGACAGTGTGGTCTGCTGTTGGATGCGCAGGATCAGTTGAACCAGCAGCAGATGGTTCTCGCCGTACAGCGACAGGTTGGGCCTGGGCTTACGCGGTTTCGGCAGCAGCCCGGCGCGCAGGTAGTACTTGATCATGTCGCGGGAGACACCGGAGGCGTCCACCAGTTCGGACATGCGGTACTGCCTGTCCTGCGGCGCGGGCGATTTCAGTCGGTGCTTGGCCATACCTGTTTTGTTCCCTGTCCCGTGTTTGGATTGGGGTAGACACCTGGAATGTCCCCGTGCCCTGCGGTCGTCGGTGTCTGCCCTCCGCCATTATAGATAACTTGTTGACACACTCAATGGATAATACTATTATCCAAAAAATCGGGTATAGCATTACCCTTATTGGTCGGAGGTCTTGCATATGGGCGTTGCACAACATATTCACCAGTCCAATACACCGGTAGACATTCACGTCAGGAAGTTTGATCCGCGCGCCACCGAGGCTGCGGGCGAATACTTCTTTGACAATGATCCCTTCAAGACGCATTTCATGAATGCCCTGTCCATTCTTTTTCCCGAAGGCGAACGCTTCTTCATTCGCTCGGTGCTAGCCTACCGCGACCGGATCAGCGATCCGAAGCTGCTGCAGGAGATTAAGGATTTTTGTGCACAGGAGGCCCAGCATACGCTGGTGCACGAGGCGATGAACGATCTGGCCGCTCGGCACGGCTATCCAGTGGCCAAGCTGGAGTCTCTGGTGCGTCGCGATCTGCGCAGGTTCAGCAAGCGGGGCAAGACTAGTCCGCGGGCCCGCCGGGCCGCGCTGGCGATGACCGTGTGTATGGAGCATTTTACCGCTATCCTCGCTTACCAGGTGCTCACCAATTCTGAAGACACTCAGCAGGGGCTTGATCCTGCGGTGCAGGCATTATTCAAGTGGCACGCGTTGGAAGAAACCGAACACAAGGGAGTCGCCTTTGATGTTTACCAGGCAACCGGCGGCAGTCCGGCCTTCCTGCGCTTCGCCATGCTTTTTTCAACCTTCTTCTTCCTGCTGGGCTTGTGTGTGAACTTGACGGTGCTGCTCTTCAAGGATGGCAGCATCCGCAAATGGTCAACGTGGAAAACGGGTTTACAGTTTGTGTTTGGCCCAAGACAGGGATTCCTGGTGCGGCCATTGCGCGACTGGCTGGCATTTTTCAAGCCGGGTTTTCATCCCTGGAAACAGCACATGGACCTGGATACCCGGCCCACCGTTGCGACTATCGGTGCCTACCTCGCGTAAACACCCGTCATAGCTTTGCGGCCAGCGCTTGGGCATAATGCCAGCAGATTAAAAGGCATAGGCCACTGGCTCGCGAGCGCATGTATTATCAATATTTCGGGCTGACTGAAGCACCCTTTTCCATAGCGGTGAACCCCCGCTACCTGTTTATGAGCCCCCGTCATCGGGATGCCTTGGCGCACCTGCTCTATGGCGTGGGGGCCGGTGGCGGCTTTATCCTGTTAACCGGTGAGGTGGGCACCGGTAAAACGACGATCAACCGCTGCCTGCTGGAGCAACTGCCCTCGGACACGGATATTGCGATCATCCTCAATCCGGCGTTGAATGCCATTGAGTTGCTGGCCAGCGCCTGCGATGAATTGGGCATACAGTACGATCCGCAGCAGCACACCCTCAAAATGCTGACCGACAGCCTGCACAGATTTCTCCTTGAGAATCACGCCCGGGGCCGCAAGACGGTGCTGCTGATCGATGAAGCGCAACACCTGGACTTCGATGTGCTGGAGCAGATCAGGCTGCTGACCAATCTGGAAACGAACAGTGAGAAACTGCTGCAGATCATCCTGATCGGCCAGCCGGAGCTGGCGCAGATGTTGGCGCAACCAGAGCTGCGCCAGCTGAACCAGCGCATCACCGCACGTTACAACCTCGAGCCACTCAATCTGGAAGAGACCGGGGCCTATATCCAACATCGCTTGCAGGTGGCCGGTATGAGCCCGGAGCGGATGATTTTCTCCGCTGCCCTGGTGCGCGGTATTTACAAAGCCACACGTGGCATTCCCCGCGTGATCAATGTCCTGTGTGATCGCATCTTGTTGGGAGCCTATGGTCGCAATAAATCGCACGCCGATGACGCCATGTTGCAGCTGGCGGTAAAGGAGGTGTTGGGCGAGCAGGGCGCTGCCCCGGCTCTCTGGCGCTGGCTGGCAGTGACTGCTGCAGTGCTGCTGCTGGTGTGGGCCGGGGGCTGGCTTCTGGGGCAGTACACGGCCGCGCCCGATGTCGATACCCGAAGTACGCAGAGCAGTGTAGCGCCGGCTACGTCCGCGAAGCCGCAGACAGAGCCCTCTTCACCTGCGGCGCAGGAAGCGCCTGTGACTCCCCCCGAGGCTGCGGCATCGACGCCGGGGGAGTTGGAGGCTGGCACGCCAACACCTGTTGCCGTGGTGGCAGACACCGTCAGTATTGCCAGCGCCATGCAGCCCCCTGGCGATGCCATGGCTCGCCTGTGGACACTCAATTCAACCGAGCCGGTTCCCGATATGCCCTGTTCGACAGACACCCAGCTGGGTTTGGCCTGTGTGGAAGGAGAGGTCTGGACCTGGAATGAACTGGCCGTGTTCGATCGGCCGCTAGTGTTGGAGACCATTAATCCGGAGCGTTTTTCGGCTGCCGTGTTGCTACTGGGTGTCACTGACACAACGGCCTGGTTGCTAACCGAGTCAGGCGCTGTAGAAGTGGGCCTGGTCGAGCTGGCACCTTATTGGACGGGGCGTTATCGGTTTCTCTGGCACCCGCCGGAGGGGTTCGAGAAACCCCTCGCGCTGGGTGATGACAGTGACGTGGTCGCGACGATAGCGCAGTTATTTGCGCGCCTTGACGAGCAGCCGGAACCGATGGCAGGTCGGCGTTTTAATGCGGCACTGCAACAACGCGTGCGTTTGTTTCAGCAAAAGAATGCACTGGCAGACGATGGTGTGGTCGGAGCCCAAACCCTGCTCAAATTGAATGAACAACTGGGCATTGATGTGACTGCAGCGCACGCCAGGCAACAGCTGCAGGCCGCCGCAACCGAACAGGCAACAGAATGAAAAGAGACTTTTTTTCGGCTCCAGATACGCAGGTGTGCCGGTGTCGCTAATCCTCGACGCGCTGAACCGTTCCCGCCAGGATGCGAATCCGGTACCGGGGCTGGCCACGCATCATCCGGTGGAGGCCGTGTCTGCGGAGGGTCGTCAGTTGCTGCTCTGGGCAGTCCTTGCGGTAGCGCTGGCGGTCATTGCATGGCTGGTCATGGAGCGCTTCAGTGCACCACCGCCTGCTGCTGCAGATATCGGCGCTCCCGTAGCGGAACTGTCGAAAAATATCGGCAGCGCTGTCACCTCCGTCACCAGCGAGCTACAAGCGCGCGCCACAGCGGCGGCGCCTGCGGTGGCAGAGCCAGCACTTGCGACAGCCGTTACAACCGCACCGCTGCAAACACCGGAGCCCGCGGCGACCGCACTCACTCTCCCGGTGGAGCTGCCGGAGACTCTGGTGGCTACTGCACCTGCGCCGAGTTCTGCTCCGCGCCCGGCGCAGGTTGCCGCAGCGCCGGCTGCTGGCGCCCTGACCCTTACGACACAGGAAAGTGACGCGGTGGCGCAGCTCTACCAGAATCGTGAATTGCAGAAAGATCCGGTTATGCCGGAGCCGACAGTGCGGACAAAGTCCGCGGAACAGTCGCGGACAGACATGCTGTTAGAGCAGGCGAGAGCGCAGGGCGCTATGGCAGACCCTTCGACCGTGGCGCGCTCGGATCAGTCCGACGATCTTGACAAGATTCTGAACCAGGCACGCGAGGAGCTTGAAAACGCCAGCCTGGATGACCATCCCGTGTCATTCCTGTCCAGCTTGTCGCAGCAGGTCAAGGATGACATCCCCACCCTGTATTACCAGCGCCATGACTATTCAAGTGACACGAGTGTATCGTCTGTCGTATTGAATGGTGCCACTGTAAAAGCCGGAGGCAGCCCGCTGCCGGGGATGCAGGTGGAAGAAATTCTGCCGGATTCTGTGGTGTTAAATTATCGCGGCACGCAATTCAGGCTGCGCGCATTAAATAGTTGGGTCAACTTGTAGTGTGTCCCGCCTCCGCTTTAAAGGCCCAGATAGTCGCGTGTGATCGCAAAAATTTGCGGTTGTTGGATAAACGGTGGTATCCGTCCCAGGCTCTCGCTATTGCCCAATAGCGGCACCGCCGCTCCTGTGTGTTCCTCCTGTTTGAAATTGTTGGTGGCGTAGTTGACCGACATGTGTCCGCCCTCGGGCGTGATGATCCGCGCCACTTTGCCGGGCGTGTAGATGGGAATGGGGTAGGCCGCGAACAGGCTCTCATCGGGCACCAGCTGCGCTGCCTGGGAATGATCCGCAGTCACCAGAACCAGTGTGTGCGGATGGGTCTGCGCAAACGCCAGGGCGCTGGCGAGGGCCTCTTCCAGTTGTTCCATCTCACCGATGGAGCCGCAGGGCTTGCGTTCATGGGACTGTTTGTCAATGGAGGCAGACTCGATCATGAGAAAGAAGCCCCGGTCGTTCTCGTGGCTCAAGTGGTGCAGTGCGGCATCGGTCATCTGCTGTAGCGTGGGCACTGCAGAGAAGTCTGGATTGGGTTCACAGACCATGGGTGCAGGCAGCCTCACGCTACCCAAATAGGGGTGCAGTCGATTGAGCCAGCTCGGGCGGGGTGCCTCCGCTTCCCGGCCATCTTCCCCCTGTAAGCGCACCGGCAGGGTGCCGGGTGCAAACAGGCCCAGCAGTCGCTGCGGAGGCCCCGCTGCCGCCAGCTGCGCTGCATCGGAGACCAACTGGAAACCCTCGCGCTGCGCCAGCGCTGCTACCGTCACGGTCTCACCCTCCGCGGTGGCGGTAAAGCGAGCGCTGCCGCCGCCGAGTATCACGTCCACGGACGACTCGGCCAATTGCTCGGCGATCGAGCCCTTGCCGCCGTTTGCCTTCAGGTCCGGCGAACAGTCGCCCAGCGGGATATCGTTGAAGCGAACATTGACCATGCTGTCCGGGTCTTCACACAGGCGAAAGCTGATGTGCGCGGCAAAGGCCGCAGCCGTGGCATCGGTGACGCTGGCAGTGGTCACGATCCCCGTGCGCAGACCGGCCGCTGCAGCCAGTTCGACAATGGTCGTAAGGTCTTTATCGGTAACGGCACTGGTGCTGATGCGCCCGATACTGGTGACGGCCCCGGTGGCCATGCTGGTGGCCGTATTGGCAGAGTCTGCGACATACACAGGCTTACCGCCCGCTTTTTCCTCGGTGGTGAGAATCTGCACCGCAGAGCGCAGCGGCAGCTGGTCCAGTAGCAGCTGTCCGGCGGCCCCCTGCAGATAGTTGCGGGCGATCGTAATCTGCTGCTCGTCCATGCCATCGCCGATAATGAGGATCACCTGGCGGGGTTGCGCGCCCGGGACGGGGTCAGTCGCTGGCGGAATGTCCTGGGCTATCCCCCAAGAGGCGCACAGCAGGAGGCTGGTCAGCAGGCAATGTGTTTTCAGCAGTCTCATAAGGCCATTCCACAGATTGTTCGCAGGAGGATTTCTCCCATTTGGTCACGCCGGGCTGTTAACCTTTGCACCACAATGTGGCAGGATGCGGGTTCCGCCGTCTGGTGTGATGGCGGAAACTGCCCTGTACGCCCCCGCAGATCCGAAAAAACATAAATCAATGGGGCAACGTAATGCTGAGGAAACAACATGAAGATGATGACTGCAATCATCAAGCCGTTCAAGCTTGATGACGTTCGTGATGCGCTGCAACAGATCGGTATAAACGGCATGACCGTTGAAGAAGTGAAAGGCTACGGCCGCCAGAAGGGCCATACCGAGCTGTATCGGGGCGCAGAGTACCTGGTGGAATTTCAGCCCAAGGTCAAGATACAGATCGGCATCAGTGACGAGCAGGTAGATGCCGCCATCGAGGCTATTTGCAGCGCTGCCAGCACCGGGAAGATCGGCGACGGCAAAATTTTTGTGGCCCCCCTGGAGCAGAGTATTCGTATTCGCACCGGCGAAACCGGTGAGGAGGCACTCTGATCATGGCGCTATCAATAAAAACACTGCAAGCCAATCGGTTGTTGTTGCTACCCCTCCTGCTGGCGTCAACCGGCGCCAGTGCCGATGAACTCAATGGTGCTGATACCGCGTGGGTCTTGACCTCCACCGCGTTGGTACTGTTTATGACGATTCCCGGACTGTCGCTGTTTTACGCTGGCCTGGTGCGGGTTAAAAACGTGTTGTCGGTGCTGATGCAATGCTTTGCCCTGACCTGCCTCATGTCGGTGGTGTGGTTTGCCGTCGGCTACACCATTGCGTTTGGCAGCGATGGCGTCGAACAGGGGCGGTTCATTGGCGATTTTGGCAATGTCTTTTTCGGCGCCATGACCAGGGATACGATGAAGGGTACGATCCCGGCCAGTTTGTTTGCCATTTTCCAGATGACCTTCGCCATCATTACACCAGCCCTGATTGCCGGTGCATTCGCCGAGCGCATGCGTTTTTCGGCCATGTTGCTGTTCAGCACTATTTGGGTGGTCGTGGTGTATTCACCCGTGTGCCACTGGGTTTGGGGTGGCGGCTGGTTGGGCGCGATGGGCCTGCAGGACTTTGCCGGCGGCACCGTGGTGCATATTACGGCGGGCGTTGCGGCGCTGGTCGTGGCCCTGTTCATGGGGCCGCGCAAAGGTTTTGGCACGGTGGCCATGCCGCCGCACAATCTGACCATCACCGTCGCTGGCGCGGGTATGTTGTGGGTCGGCTGGTTCGGCTTTAACGCCGGATCGGCGCTGGCGGCCAATAACATCGCCGCAATGGCCATGCTGGTCACCCACCTGTCCGCCGCGTGTGGTGCACTGGCGTGGATGGCGATGGAATGGGTGCGTCACGGCAAGCCGTCAGTGCTGGGTATTGTCACCGGCATGGTGGCAGGTCTGGGCACTATCACGCCGGCCTCCGGTTCGGTGGGCCCGGCGGCCGCCGTCGTGATCGGACTGAGCGCGGGTGTCATCTGCTACTTCGCCACCAATCTCCTGAAGAACGCCATGAAGGTTGACGACAGCCTGGATGTGTTTCCGGTGCACGGTGTCGGGGGCATCCTCGGCACATTGCTGGTGGGTATCTTTGCCTCCACGCAGCTAGGGGTATTCAGCGGTAACGGATTTTCAGCAGGCATCGATAGCATCGGCGGCCAGTTGGCCGTGCAGGCTACCGGCGTAGTGGCAACCTTTGTTTACGCCGGCATCATGACCTTCATCATTCTCAAACTGGTGGATATGATGGTGGGCTTGCGGATCGACGCTGATTCCGAAACGCAGGGTCTGGACCTGGTGCTCCACGACGAGCGCGGCTACAACCTGTAGAGTGTTTTCTGACCAAGCACAGGCCACCGCTGGTGGCCTTTTTTCGTTAAGGGGTCCCGGTTGTGAATTGGCAACATCACCACGCCACCATCAACGGCATCCACATGCACTATGTGGAGCAGGGCGAGGGTATGCCGGTGGTGTTGTGCCACGGTTTCCCCCACCTATGGTTCAGCTGGCACCGGCAAATCAGTGCGTTGGCGCATGCGGGATATCGGGTCATTGCCCCGGATATGCGCGGTATGGGGCAGACCGAGGCGCCGCCTGATCCGTCATCGTACGACATCGATCACATCACTGCAGATCTGCTGGGGCTGCTCGAGCATATCGGTGTGGAGCGCGCGGTGTTCGTCGGCCTGGACTTCGGCGCTTTCGCTATTTACGACCTGGCGCTGCGTCATCCCGAGCGGGTGCTCGCGGTGATCGGCCTGGAAAATCCGGCGGCACCGCACAATCCGGATGAGCCGCCACTCGCCGAGTACCGACGCATGGCGCAGGCGCATTTCCTGCATATTGAGTACTTTCGCGTGCCGTCCCGGGCGGACGAGGAACTGGCGGCGCAGCCGCGCCGCTTCCTGCACAAGGTATTTCACACGCTGAGCGGTGCCGGCAATTATTTTGATGTGTTCAACTATCCGCCGGGGACTGCCTATATCGACGCCATGGCCGAGCCGCCGCCGCTGCCCTGGCCCTGGTTATCCGAGTTGGAGCTGGAGTTTTTTGTCAGTGAGTACAGTCGTAGCGGCTTTACCGGTGGCCTCAACTGGTACCGCTCGTTCGATCTGAAGTGGGCGCAGCGCAAACCGTTCGAGGGTGTGCGCAGTGCGGTGTCGGCGTATTTTCTGGGCAGTGAGCACGATGTGGATCTGGAGGGCTTTCACGGCGCTGATCCCATTGGCCTGATGCGGGCGATCTTTCCCGACCTGCGCGCGGTGCGGATGATTCCGGGTGCGGGCCATATGGTGCAGTTGGAAGCGTCGGATGCGGTCAACGCCATTCTGCTCGACTACCTGCAGGATATTCAACGCCGTCTATAACACCGTGCACTGCGCGCCAGCAGCGCTTCAACTAATCGGGGAAGTCAACTGATCGAGAAAGTCAACTGATCGAGAAAGTCGGCTGATCGAGAAAGTCAGCTGATCGAGAAAGTCAGCTGATCGAGAGTTTCAGGCCCACCTTACCCAACATTACCGTTTCTCCCTCCAGCTCCCTGGCGGTGAGGGGATGCTCCTGCAGCCAGCCCTTGGGAAAATTCAGGCTCAGGAACTTGTCTTTGGCGACGATAGCGCAATCGGGCAGTTGCTCCAGCTTTTCCATGTACTTGAAACAACTCGCCAGGCGCATGATGGCCAGCAGATACAGGACTCGCGACTGGTCGGCCTCCACGGTGGTCGCCAGGATGTCAGCGCCCAGCTTGCCGCGTTGCCCCAGCGCCAGTATCGCCAGCAGTTCCTGTTCATCCTGCGAAAAGCCGGGCAAATCGGCATTGCGTAGCAGGTAGGCCGTGTGACGATTGAAATGCTTGTGTGAAATCGCCATGCCGATTTCGTGGGTGCGGGCGAGCCAGTGCAGCAGTTCCCAGTCGTCGCTGGTCAGCTTCCAGTTCAAGCGCGTGGCGGTATAAAAAATGCGGGCCCGGCGCTCCACGATGTCTGCCGTGTCCGCATCGACCGCATAGCGCTGCATCAGTGCGTTGACCGTGCGCTCGCGCACATCCTCGTGGCTGAGGCGTCCCAGCAGGTCGTAGATCACGCCCTCGCGCAGCGCCCCCTTGGAGGTGCGCATATGGTCTATATCCAGCACATCGAACAGCGCGCTGATAATGGCCACGCCGGGCAGGATCACGCTGCGCCGCTGGGCGACCAGGCCCTCCAGCTGAATATCGTCCATCTGCTTGAATTTGAGCAGGGTCTGTTCCAGCGTGGACAGGCCCTGGCGACTGATGCCACCTTGCCCCCAGCCGTTTTGCACCAGGATGGTCTCGATGGCCTGCACCGTACCGGAGGATCCCACGCATTCGGCCCAATGCTTGGAGTGGAACCGGTGGCGAATGGGGAACACCTGGGAGCGCGCCTGGTCGTAGGCATTGCGGTAGTGTTCGCGGCTGATTTTGCCTTTGGGAAAAAAAGTCTTGGCGAAGGACACGCAGCCCATCTGCAGGCTCTCCATGCACTGCGGCTCAAAGCGTTGGCCGATGATACATTCGGTGCTGCCGCCGCCGATGTCGATGACCAGGCGCGACTGTGCATCGTCGGCCAGGGCATGGGCCACTCCCAGGTACACCAGGCGCGCTTCCTCCAGGCCGTAGATCACATCCACCCGCGTGCCGAGAATGCGCTTGGCCGGTACGGTGAATGCTTTGCGGTTCTTCGCCATGCGCAGCGCATTGGTACCCACTACGCGCACGCGCTGGATGTCTACGCTGCCCAGTAACTGGGCAAAGCGCGACAGGCAGTCCAGGCCGCGCGCAATCGCCTCGTCACCGAGCACACCATCCTCCAGCCCAGCACCCAACTGCACTTTTTCTGCCAGTGCCTCAACTGGCCGTATTTCACCGTGCTCGATCTTTGCAATGAGCAGGTGAAAGGAATTACTGCCCAAGTCTATGGCCGCCAGCAGGCTACCGTCTGGAAGTGCTTTCTGCGCGCCTGCGTCCACGTCTTGATGATTTCCTGTGCGGTAAATTTCCACGGTATGGTAAAGGATTCCATGCCCGAGCGCACATTCGTGCGACAATTGACCTCACAGTCCGGTATTGCGACTGCTTGCGTATGGAAAACCGCCGCAGTGGAATATAATCGGTACTGTCATCCCAGAGGAGAAGAGGTTATGAACAAGGGAGTTTTGGTTGGGACCGTGCTCGGCGCCGGACTTGCGACAGCGGTCGGTGGTATTGCCGGGTACCGGATGCTGAGCGGACCCCAGTACGCAGAGGTAGTGGCTGTCACAGCAGTCACCGAGAGGGTGAAAACGCCGCGCGAGGAGTGCAGCGATCGGGCGGTGACACGGAAAAAGCCGGTCAAGGACACGCATCAGGTTGCTGGCTCCGTTATTGGTGCGGTCGCCGGGGGATTGCTCGGCGATGTGATCGGCGGCGGCGGCAAGAACACCGCAGCCAAAATTGCGGGTGCGGCAGCGGGCGGTTATGCCGGCAACAAGACACAGGAAACAATGCAGGAAAGTGATACCTACCAGACGACGGAGCGGGTGTGCAAGACGCTGGTCGATGTCAGCGAGCGCACCGTGGGTTACGATGTCCAGTATCGTATCGGCGATACCCCCGGTACTGTGCGCATGGACCACGACCCCGGCGACACCATTCCGCTGGTGGACGGTAAACTGGTGCTTGCCCGTGACGCGGTAGCAACTGACTCGACCATGCAATAATTTGGAGTGCACGCTATGAGCACCATTGCTTATCGCGATTTCCTGCCGCAGGAGTCCCAGCGTGGTGGCTTGTTTGGCGGCGTGGATTTTTCCGACTTCAACAGTTGTGTGGTCGCCATGAATCTCTGGCTGGAACACAATCCGGTGAACGTGGTACATGTGGAGACCGTCAGCCTGCCTAACATGCACAATGTCTATGAAGATGGCTCAAGCGATACGGAACTGCATACCTCTGGCCATACGGTGTGGTACCAGTTTGTGCGGCTCTGGTATTGTGCAGTAGCGAGCTAGATGAGGTTTTTGGGATCGAGCAACGCGGCCAGTTTTTGCCGCGGTATATCGGTCATTTCCACGGCCACATCAATAACAGCACGGCCCTCCTGGTAGGCGCGTTTGGCGATTTCCGCGGCCCGGCTGTAGCCGATCTCCTGATTCAGGGCGGTCACCAGAATGGGATTGCGCGCGAGGTTGGCTTCGATGTTGGCGCGATTCACCACAAAGTCAGTGATGCAGTGATCCGCCAGCGCCGTGCAACTGGTGGCGAGCAGGGTAATGCTCTGCAACACGTTATAGGCGATCACCGGCAGCATGACGTTGAGCTGGAAATTCCCGGACTGGCCCGCCACGGTAATGGTACTGTCATTGCCGATCACCTGCGCCGCCGCCATCGCCACCGCTTCGGGAACTACCGGGTTGACCTTGCCCGGCATGATGCTGCTGCCCGGTTGCAAGGGCTTGAGGCTGATTTCGCCGAGTCCGGCCAGCGGTCCGCTGTTCATCCAGCGCAGGTCATTGGCGATCTTCAGCAGTGCCACGGCCAACGCCTTGAGCTGCCCCGACAGCGCTACCGCGACGTCCTGGCTGGCGAGGGCGGTAAAGAAATTATCCGCCGGTTGGAACGCCTGGCCGCAACTCTCACTGAGATGGAAACAAAAACGCACGGCAAACTGCGGGTCTGCATTGACGCCGGTGCCGACCGCCGTGCCGCCCTGCGCCAGTTGGCGCAACTGGGTGCGGCAGGAATCAATGCGCTGCCCCCCCTGGATCAGCTGCGCGCGCCACCCCGACAGTTCCTGGGCGAGGCTCAAAGGCATCGCGTCCATCAGGTGCGTCCGCCCCGTCTTGATAGTGTCACCCAGGGTTTCCTCCCGTGCCGCAATAACATCCGCCAGGCGGTGCAGGGCCGGCATCAGCGCATGGGCCAGCGCCAGTTCGGCGCTGACGTGAATGGCGGTGGGAATCACATCGTTGCTGCTCTGGCTGCAATTGACATGGTCATTGGGATGCACGGCCTGTCCCAGTTGGCGGGAGGCGATAGTGGCGATGACTTCATTGGCATTCATATTGGTGCTGGTGCCCGAGCCGGTCTGGAACACATCGACGGGAAACTGCTCCACGTGTTGCCCATCCGCGATGGACGCGGCAGCGGCGGCGATGCTTGCCGCCACAGCGGGGTCCAATAAGCCCAGCTCGGCATTGGCGCGCGCCGCTGCCGCTTTGATCAGGCCCAGAGTGCGAATAAAACCCGCTGGCATGGGCAGGCCGCTGAACTGAAAATTCTCCACCGCCCGTTGTGTTTGCGCACCATAGAGCGCCGCTGCGGGCACCTGCACCGCACCCAGACTGTCTTGTTCGATGCGCACATCACTCATGTTGATGATCCCGGCGATGGCCCTGACGATGATCCTGGCGAGGATTGGCTGGCAATACGATTGAGCACATAGGTCAGCACGCCTCCGGCGCGGTAGTACGCAACATCCACCAACGTATCAAGCCTGGACTGCAACTGGATGTCGCGCCGCTCGCCGGACGGATAGTGGACGACGGCACGCAGTTGCTGCTGCGGCACCAGTTCAGTATCAAGGCCGAGAATGTCGAAGGTTTCATCGCCGCGCAGCTCGAGGGTCTTGCGCGTTTCGCCCGGCATAAATTGCAACGGCAATACGCCCATGCCGACCAGGTTGGAGCGGTGGATGCGCTCGAAACTTTCCACGATCACCGCCTTGACGCCCAGCAGCAATGTGCCCTTGGCGGCCCAGTCGCGGCTGGAGCCGGTGCCGTACTCAAGTCCGGCGACCACCACGGTACTGACACCACGCGCCTGGTAATCCATGGCGGCGTCATAAATAAACATCGCCTCGGATTGGCCGTTGAGACGCGTATAGCCGCCTTCCAACGTGGGCGTCATCTCGTTGCGGATGCGAATATTGCCGAAGGTGCCGCGCATCATGATGTCATGGTTGCCACGGCGCGAGCCGTAGGAGTTGAAGTCGTCCTCACTCACGCCATGCGCGCGCAGATACTGCGCGGCTGGGCTGTCGGTGGGAATCGCACCGGCCGGGGATATGTGGTCCGTGGTCACCGAGTCACCCAGCATGGCGAGCATTGGGGCGGCCAGGATATCGTGTTGATTGCCCTGGTACTGCGCGTCGAAGAAGGGCGGCAGCGCGATGTACGTGGAGTCGGCGGCAAAGGTGTAGGTGGCGCCGCCGCCGGTGGCAATGGACTGCCAGGTCTCATCGCCATCAAACACGGCGCTGTACTGCTTTCTGAACATGTTCTTGTCGAGCGTCTGCACCAGCGCTGCAATTTCGGCATTGCTGGGCCAGATGTCACGCAGGTACACCGGCACACCGTTGGGATCGACACCCAGTGGTTCCTGGCTTAAGTCTATGCGCGTGGTGCCGGCCAGCGCATAGGCCACAACCAAGGGCGGTGAGGCCAACCAGTTGGCTTTCACCAGCGGGTGAATGCGACCTTCAAAGTTGCGGTTGCCGGACAGCACCGAGCAGGCGACCAGGTCGTTATCCGTAATTGCTTTTTCTACCGCCTCCGGCAAGGGGCCCGAGTTGCCAATACAGGTGGTGCAGCCGTAGCCCACCAGGTTGAAGCCCAGCGCATCCAATGCCGTCTGCAGGCCGGCCTTTATCAGGTAGTCGGTGACCACCTTGGAGCCCGGTGCGAGCGAGGATTTTACCCAGGGCTTGCGCTGCAGGCCGCGCGCGAGGGCTTTCTGCGCGACCAACCCCGCGCCGATCATCACGGCGGGATTGGAGGTATTGGTACAGGAGGTAATCGCGGCGATCACCACATCGCCGTGGTGCAAGGACGCGGTGTCGCCTGCGAGCGGGAACGCGGTGTCCAGCTGGCCTGCTTTGCCATCCAGAGTGATGTACTCCTCGATGGCACGACGTAAATCCCGCATCGCCACGCGGTCCTGGGGCCGGCGCGGCCCCGCCAGGTTGGGTTCCACCGTGGACATATCGAGGTGCAAGGTGGCGGCAAAGTGCGGCGTGGCGTACTGCTCGTCGCGCCACATGCCCTGCGCCTTGCAATAGGCTTCCACCAAGGCGACAGTCGTGTCGTCCCGGCCGGTGAGTCGCAGGTAGGTGAGCGTCTGGGCGTCGACCGGAAAGAGGCCGCAGGTGGCCCCGTATTCTGGCGCCATGTTGGCGATAGTGGCGCGGTCGGACAGCGGCAGTTGGTCCAGTCCACTGCCATAGAATTCCACAAACTTGCCCACCACGCCGTGTGCCCGCAGCATCTGTACCACTTGCAGGACCAGATCGGTGGCGGTGATCCCCTCGCGCATTTTTCCGGTGAGCTCAAAACCCACGACGTCAGGCAGCAGCATCGAGATGGGTTGCCCCAGCATGGCCGCTTCCGCTTCGATGCCGCCCACGCCCCAGCCCAGTACGCCCAGGCCATTGATCATGGTGGTGTGGCTGTCTGTTCCCACCAGCGTGTCGGGGTAGACGAGGATGCCGTCGGCACCGGGTTGCTGCCACACGACCTGCGCCAGATACTCCAGGTTGACCTGGTGACAGATGCCGGTGCCCGGCGGCACCACCCTGAAGTTGTCGAAGGCACCCTGGCCCCATTTGAGGAACTGGTAGCGCTCGTGATTGCGCTGCATTTCCAGCGCGACGTTCTGCGCGAACGCGGTACTGGTGGCGAACTTGTCGATACTCACCGAGTGATCAATGACCAGGTCCACCGGCGACAGCGGGTTGATTTTCTGCGGATCGATGCCGCGTTTGACCAGGGCGTCGCGCATGGCAGCCAGATCCACCACGGCGGGTACGCCGGTAAAATCCTGCATCAAGACGCGCGCGGGGTGAAAGGCGACTTCCTGGTCGGAGCCTTTGCCGGCACTGGCCGCCAGGGTTTCGATATCGTTGCGGGTGCAGCTGATACCGTCTTCATGGCGCAACAGATTTTCGAGCAGGATCTTGCTGCACACTGGCAGGCGGCGGACGCCGGGGTGTGCACCCAGCGCGCCCTTATTGATGGCGTAGTAACGGTAGGTTTTGCCCTTTACTTCAAGCGTGGACAGTGTGTCGAAGGAGTTTACGGATGATGTCATGGTGATAGTCCAGATCTGGCGGTGGTCTTTGCAGTATAAGGGATAAACCTGTTCCCAGCTTACGCCACATCCCAGGCATACGCGCGCGACCGTTATTGAGGCGCACCGAACTAAATCTGACTAAATCCAACTACGTTGACCTACACTTCCAGGATATTGATCCCGTCCTGCACGCGCACATTGCCGCTGTGCCCAATCGGATCCTGCGCCATGAGTTGGTTCAGGGTATCTGCATCGCTGGCGGTAGTGGCCACGATGCGTTCACCGGCCGCATTGCGCGCGATGACGATGCCCTGCTTGGGCCCCTCACGGCCAAAGCTCACGGTATAGGTCTCGATAGTGGCTGGGCCGGCCGGAGCGGCGGCCAGTGCCAGGCGCGGCGCGGCGTCGATGCGCTGCTGCAACGCGCCGCTGTCGATATCCTGCCACGGGGCAGTGGGTGGCTCGGTTGAGTAAAGGCCCAGCGAGTGCTTGGTCAGGTACAAACCATTGGCCGTGACCAGACCGTGCCCGGCACCTGCGCCGCGCAGGGTCGTGACCATCTCGGCGATGGCGTGCAGGGAGTAGTTGTTGCCGGGCCCGCCGAAGTAGGGCAGGCCACCCGTTACGGTTACGCCGCGCGGGTCCAGCGGCGACAAACCGATTTCGTTGCAGGCAACCTGCACGGCACTGGGAAAGCAGCTGTAGATATCGAAGCGGGAAATGTCATCAAGTGCAATACCTGCGTGCGCTGATACTGCGTTCCAGGCCAGATTGATCGCCGGTGAGTGGTGCAAGGTGGGACGTTCACTGACGAACCAGATATCGTTAAC
>JANNXP010000098.1:0-7894 GCA_031409615.1 Haliea sp.
GCACCCGCCAGCCCTCCTTGGCACTCTCCTCGCGAGCAGGGATAACGCTGTATCGGGCGTGGAGACTCAGGGGATTGGTAATTTTAAAGAAACATTTACTAGAACTTCACTCATTAATTCCGTATAACTTTATGTTATATAAAGAATAAGCACTTTGTTATGCACGGTCCAAAGAAGGGGTATCCTGACTGACGAGTGCGCCGCAATCGCCAGTGTAAATCGGTTGAGTAGCCAGGAAAGAAGCGTGGAACAGCACACAGTACTGATTATTTCGGAGGATAAGACTGACCACCTGATTGTTGCTGCGTGTTTGGAGCGCGCACGACCAGCGCGATTTCACCTCACGTCACTGGAATCCATGGAGCGGCCCCTGGAAGCACTGCTGGACCCGATGATAGATGCCGTGATCATGGCCCACGGTCCCCAAACAGAATACCTACTGCGCCTGGCGAGCAAGAATGATGCCGCAGCACCACTTATTCTGCTGCTGGATGAGGTTGATCAGGTGACCATCACGCAGCTGCGTGAGCTGGGCGCGCAGGATTACCTCATCCGTGGGCAAGTGCAAGACGCGCTGGTGCACCGGATCCTCGATTACAGTATTCAGCTTAAGCGGGCCAAGGAACAAATCCGGCAGCTATCCAACCGCGATCCATTGACCGGGGCGCTCAATCGGGCGGGGTTTCGAGCGCATCTGGAGCGTGCTATGGGTCGCTCGGAGCGCTATGGCTTCAATACAGCCCTCCTGTATATCAACATCGATCAATTCGCCAATATCAATGACCACTACGGTGAGGCCGATGGCGATGTGATGATCAAATCCATATCGAAGCGTCTGATCAACAAGATGCGCAGTACAGATAGCATAGCGCGTCTCGGCGGTGATGAGTTTGCCGTGGTACTTGAAGATGTGAGTTCTGCCGCCGATGTGGAGCTCATTGCTGAGAAAATGCTCAAATCCATCTCTGCACCGATGCTCCTCAGTGAGCAACAGGTCGCGGTGCAAGCCAGTATCGGTGCGGCGATTTATCCGGAAGACGGTGGGGAGTTTCTGGATCTGGTGGAACATGCTCGCAGCGCCATGCAGCAGGCTAAGAGTATGGATGGGGGCCGTTTTATCCGCTACTCGGAAAGACTCACCTTCGATATTGCCGGCAACAGTTCCCTGGCTGCGGAATTGCGCACCGCCGTGCGCAAAAACCAGTTCGAGCTACATTACCAACCCCGCATAGATCTGGCCACCGGGCTGTTGGTGGGATTGGAGGCCCTATTGCGCTGGAATCACCCGGAGCGCGGTCTGGTCGCACCGGGAGAGTTCATTTCTGCTTGCGAAGATATGGGCTTGATGAAAACCATCGGCTACCAAGTGATTCAGCACGCCTGCAGTGCGCAGGTTTGGCTGAAAGAACAAAACATGCAAAATGTGGACGTTGCCGTGAACATTTCGTTCTCCCAGATCCAGGATGATCGTTTTGTAGAAATTGTCAAAGACATTATCGCCCGCAGTGGTGCCAATGCTGCGCGCATTGAATTCGAGTTAACCGAATCCACCATCCTTAAAAGTCCTGCTGGCATCAAGGCGCGCATGGACGAGCTGCGAGAACTCGGCATTTCATTTTCGCTGGACGACTTTGGCACCGGCTTTTCCCAGCTTACCCACCTTACCGAGCTACCTATTTCTGCGTTGAAGATTGATGCCTGTTTCGTTCGGGACTTGCCGCACAACGAGCATCAGGAGGCGGTCTGTACGATGATCATTGAGATGGGTCGTCGTCTCGGCATGTTAGTCGTGGCAGAAGGGGCTGAGACTCACGAGCAGATCGAATTCCTGCGCAATCATCACTGTCATCAGGTGCAGGGCTTCTATTACAGTCCGGCGATACCCTTGCAGAAGCTCCCGCGCTTTGTGCAGGAGCAGGGCTTGAAGCGCCGCGATCAGTTGTTGTCTTGATAGGAGTGGGCTGCTAGTAGGCCAGGCGGTTTCTTCCGCCTTTTTTCGCCTGATAAAGCTTTTTGTCTGCTGCGGCAATCACCGCTTCTGCGTCCGGATGCTCGGCGCTGCGTGCCGCGATGCCTGCACTAACAGTTACTGAGACCTGGTTGCTCCCCAGGCGGGTGGCGCCGCGCCTTCGGTTGCCCTCTCTGGGGCGCATTGGGCGCAGGTTGCGATCCCTGATAGACATATTGTAGCTAGCGATTTCTTCTCTCACTCGCTCCAGCGACTCGGCGGCCTCGTCGACAGTCCTGCGCGGAAACACGATGCAAAACTCCTCCCCGCCATAGCGGTAAGCGGTGCCACCTCCCTGTACCCGACGGATTCGTGAGGCCACAAGTTTCAGCACTTCGTCACCTACATCATGACCGTACGTATCGTTGCATCGCTTGAAATGATCGATGTCCAGCATGGCAAGAGTGAAACTGCCGCCTAACATCTTCAGTCGTTCATTTAGTGCCCGGCGCCCCGGCAATCCGGTCAGTTCGTCACGATATGCCATGGCGTGGGAGCTGCGTAACAGCCCCCACACCAGGCAGAGCGCCGCAGCAGTACACATTGCAACGGAAATATGCTCAACATGGAGCAGGGCCAACGCCAGGTAAAGAGATAAAAACGCGCCGAGTAATGCAGCTTCAACCTCTTCATTACGCACGCATAGCAGGACAGCTCCCACCAGTGCGACCAGGACGACCAGCAACGTGGCTCCAAAGGACAGCACATAGCCCTCGACGGGGTGCGGCGCGTAGTAAATCTGTGCAGCCTCATTGACCTGAGGTAACCAGGGACCCAGTTGCCAACAGAGAAGCCCGAGTAGGATAAACCCAAGAGAAAATCCGAAACCATAGAGATTCCAGATACCCCTCTCAGGCAGGAGAAGCAAATAAAAGGCGAGCACTGGCAGTGCAAGGCTAATCGCCAGATATCCGCGCCATGCATCCGTTTGGGACAGATTGACTTGCAGATAACGCTGCACGGACCAGTAGAAAATGGCCACGCCAAATGAGGCCAGCATCAACCGGGAGCGGTTGAATTGATAGGCCATGACCACAGTTACCAGACAGAAGAGATAGGCCAGATTATTGAGAATAACACGCGAATCACTGCCCAGCAGATCAATATAGGCACGGCCAAAATAGGCCCCGCTGATTAGCGCGGCCGGCAGTAAAACCTTGAACAATGCCGCCGGATATAATTGCATGGCGCCAGACTTATCTCCTCGCGAACGGCACATTGACAGCTAACCTGCTTTGGCCAATGCCCTCTGGTTTTTATTCGCACTAGTCGCGAGCTCCGAGTAATGATAGCCTAGAAACATCGCTAGACGCATTACCTCCCCCAGCAAATGTCGAGTACAGATCACATACACCCTAAAGCCAAAATTCTTGTCGTTGACGATGATCAGAACGTCCGCTTCCTGACACGCCAGTGCCTGGAAGCAGAGAATATGATTGTCGTAGAAGCGTCCAATGGATTTGAAGCCATAGACATGTTCGTCCGCGAGCGGCCTGATCTGGTATTTATGGATGTGGAAATGCCGGGAATGACAGGTCTGGAGGCTTGTCAGCGCATCCGGGAACTACCGCAGGGCGAATCGATCCCGATTATGATTGTTACTGGATCGGACGATCGTCAATCAATCGACCAGGGTTTTGAGGCGGGAGCGACCCAGTACAAGACCAAGCCTGTCAATTGGTCGCTATTGGGTCGTGACGTGCAGTACATGCTCCGCGCCAGTAGTGCGTTTAACTCACTAAAGCGCCAAGAAGACCGCCTGCGCTACCTGGCCTACTATGATCCGCTCACCAGCCTCCCCAATAGGCGCAGCTTCAACGAGCAGTTGAGTCGGCTTCTCAAACGCAGTCAACGGCATAAGACGTCTGCCGCACTGTTATTCATCGATCTGGATCATTTCAAGCGCATAAACGACTCGATTGGTCACGCCCGCGGGGATAGCCTGTTGGTAGAAATAGCCAAACGACTCACCATGGAACTGCGTGAAGAGGACGCCATTAACTACCTTTCCCAAAACAGCGCTGAAGACGAGGGCGACTCGGATGGCGCCACCGAAATAGCCAGGCTGGGAGGGGATGAGTTCACCGTTGTATTATCCGACGTATCAGACATTGCCGATATCGAGAAAGTCGCCAGGCGGATCCTGAACAGCCTCTCCCAGCCGATCGCATTGCAATCACACAATCCCGTAGTTACGCCCAGCATTGGGATCGCGCTCTACCCTCAGGATGGCAAAGATCCCGACACCCTGATTCGAAATGCCGATACCGCGATGTATGTCGCGAAGGCGGAGGGTCGAGCCTGTTACCGTTTCTATAATGAAGATATGAACTCCAAGGCGGTCGAACAACTCAAGATGGAGGAAGAATTACGTGATGCCATGCGCAATCACGAGCTCGAATTGCGTTACCAGCCCCAGGTCGACTCCGCAACGGGTGAAGTTGTCAGCATGGAGGCGCTGGTGCGCTGGAAGCACCCCACTCGCGGCATGGTGTCTCCACAAGAGTTTATCCCCGTAGCTGAAAGCACCGGGCAGATCATCGAGCTGGGCGAGTGGGTAATGGGCGAGGTCGCTCGACACTGCCTGTATTGGGATACCCTCGGCCTGAAATCGTTCCGCATTTGTGTCAACATTTCGCCATTGCAATTCAACCAGAGTAATTTGCCCGAGTGGGTCGCAGACTTTCTTGATCAATCCGGTCTACTGCCAGGACGTCTGGAACTGGAACTGACAGAAAGTGCGATCATGAACGACGCTGAGACGAATATTGCAAAATTACGCGCGCTGAAAGCACTGGGGGTGGACCTTGCGGTTGACGACTTTGGCACAGGTTATTCATCGCTCAGCTACCTAAAACGCTTTCCAATCGATACGCTCAAGATTGACCACAGTTTCATCGCCGACCTGGATACTCCCGATGGAGCGGCCATTGTCGATGCCATCCTCGCTCTGGCAAAAACGCTCAAACTGCGAGTGATCGCGGAAGGCATAGAAGATGAGCAGCAGCTGGCGTACCTGGTGGCAAAGGGCTGCGATTTGTTGCAAGGCTTTTACTTTGCTCGTCCGATCTATCCCGAAGATGTTCCCAGCATGCTGCAAGCGAATTTCTCCACTCAAATTCAAGCCGTCATTGGTCACTAGGTCGGTACAGATAACTGACACTGATGAGGCCCTGCACGCGCACCATAGCACTATTTTCCTGTTTACTACTCTGGCTGTCGGCACAGGCCGCAGAGCGGGAAACATTACAGGTCATGTTACAGGGATCTTCAAGCGCAGAAATCACTGCCCTGGTGGAGAATGCAGGGGGAACAGTGACCCACGACCTCCATATTATCAATGCGGTTGGCGCTAAGCTGCGGCAGAAGCAGCTGGAGGAGGTGCTGAAGTCTCCGCTAGTGACGCGGCACATAGACGACCTTGCCGACACCAAGCGGCCTGCCGAGAAGCCTGAGAAAGAGGAGGGCTGCAGAGTCAGGGGACACATCGAACTTGACTTCATCCCGCAAGGTATACGTTGGCCCTTGTACAATAAGCGAGCCACTCCTGCCGCAATAGAGCGATTGGAACTGGCGTGGCCTCCGGCCCTGGGTGCCGTGACAGCAATTGCGGTAGGCGATACCACAATCGCTCCTGCCCTTTACCAGGAAGCTTCGATAGGTTCATTGAAAATAGACTTTCCTGCCTCCCTCAGACCTGTCGTGATGCAGAGGGCAGACCTGAGAGTCAGCTTCCAGACGCCGATATCCGATACGGCGGCTTCGCCGCAACATCAACGGGACTTCACGCTAAAGGTGAGCTTTGCGGGCGGTTGTTCCACTGATCTCGTGCCTGGCTATCTCAATAACCATGAAGACTTTTACTACAACAGTGTAGCGGGAGTGGCTGCCCTGCACCTCCAAGGCATCACCGGCAAAGGCGTGACCGTGGCCGTAGTGGATTCTGGATTATGGGAGCATGACGCACTGACCAAGGACTCCTCGGGCAGAGCCCGCGTGGTTGCCAGATATGACGCCCTTACAGACGCTGTAGGTAAAGAGGTTGTCGATGAGAGCGGGCATGGCACCCATATGACCAGCATAATTGTTAACAGTGAAAAAACGTTAGACCACGGCCGCCCCGTGGGGACATATAAAGGGGTGGCCCCTGATGCCAGCCTGGTCGCCGTGAAAGTGCTGGACCGCGAGGGCTTGGCCCACGTACTGGAAATCGTTCGTGCGATCCAGTGGGTTGTCGATCACCGCGAAAAATACGGTATACGTATTCTCAACCTTTCATTCGCCCAAACTCCGAGATGGCCCTATTGGGAAGATCCAGTCAATCAGGCAGTCATGAGGGCTTGGGCAGATGGAATTGTGGTGGTAGCTGCCGCTGGCAACGAGGGGCCGGACCCTGACACCATTGGATCTCCTGGTAATCTGCCATACATTATCACGGTAGGTGCAGTCACTGACTCGTGGACCCCGAACACTCGCAGTGATGACTACCTGCCCGACTTCTCCTCGCGTGGACCCACGCCAGAAGCACATATCAAACCCGATATTGTTGCTCTTGGAGGACATATGACTGGTCTAATTCATCCGGAGTCAGCCCTCGCACTGGAGCAGCCCGAGGATGTACTCAGAACCGGCGAGTTTGTATCGACCGGTTCTTCACAAGCCAGTGCACTGGTCTCAGGAATGCTCGCACTACTGCTGCAGCTGGAGCCGGATCTCACTCCGGATGACCTCAAATGTAAGTTGATTACAAGCGCTGAACCGGCAATTAATCGTGACGGCAAGCTCGCATACAGCCCATTTCAGCAGGGTTATGGTTTAGTGAATGCCACCAGAGCCGTTACTTTGGGCCTAAAAGGGTGCGGGAACTTGGGGTTCAATTTGCAGGCGGACATCGAAAACAAAGAGCATTTCTATGGACCTGCTATTGTGGGCGATGATGGTAGCGCTAGCCTGCCAGGGTTCAGAGAGATGGTTTCCTCCGAGCCCAGTGAGAGCGGCTTGAGTGAGAACCGCAAATGGGGTGTTAAAGATCATATCGAGAGAGATGACATACCCTCTTCTGCTTTGATTCCTTCCGAAGCGTTGCCCTTTGATTGGCAGTCGCTATATCGGCTGGAGAAGTCCACTATTGAAAACCTGTCGCAGGATGCTCCTGCCAAGGCCCGTTGACCAGAATCACTAAGGTCTCGCGTCAGTAACCCTTCAGGGTTAACGGCATATTGGCTCCCTCACGACTCCTGAATTACCATCCAAATCATTCGTTTAACGAGTTTTTTGTCGTTATCTAAGGCCACCTCGGTGAGCTGCACGCCGCCTGCCCCAAAAGGGGCATGAAGGTGGCTTCATTTCCCCTACTGTACCTCGTATAAATGCGTCAAGCATCTCGGTAAAAGAATGCGAACCAAGCCCCCTATGGGGACTTATAAGGGAACTTAGTCACATTCCATGCGATTAAATCGAAGAAGGCAGGGACACTTTATGAAGAAGATCAAAATGATTGGGTATGTAGGCATAGCGAGTGCGGCCCTAGCACTGCTTGTCCCTTCCATGACCATTACAGAGTCCGCACAAGCACGAACAGCAGTTGAAGATACATCAGTTAGCCTGGTGCACCGCGTGAACCATACTCTGGCTGCTGATACGAAATACACCGCGTCCGGTTATAAGTGGGGTCAAAAGACTCAGGTAGTCAAAGCTGATGCTGTCTGGACAAACGCAGGCGTTCCACAGAGTGGATATAAGTGGGGCAATTCTGGCGCGAAGGTGTCTGCTAGCTCTAGCTACGCCAAGCAAGCGGCAAATCCTTGGGGTCGTCGGGACTTTTCTGAGCAAGCGGCAAATCCTTGGGGTCGTCGGGACTTTTCTGAGCAAGCGGCAAATCCTTGG
>JANNXP010000099.1:0-43101 GCA_031409615.1 Haliea sp.
CTGCCTCCTCCTGTGCCATACCCAACCACACAGCTTTTGGTCTGATCAGCGCTCAAACAGAGCCCCTGTGTGGGCCAAGTCTGTAGAGCGAAGATCTCAGCCTTTTGAGCGAACAGGCTTGGCCCGCACGGGGGCGACTGGCGACGAAAACACCAAAATTGAGCTTTCACTATGCTGGCGTGAGTAACACAGGCATTTCCTTGAGCCCATGAATGCTATTGGAACGGATAAAAATCGGCTCTGCGCAGGACTCTATGGACGCAAAATGCCGAAAGAACTCTTCAAAAAAAATCCGCGCTTCCATACGCGCCAGATTGGCACCTAGGCACAGGTGAATACCGTGTCCAAACGCCATATGCGGGTTGGGGGTACGCGCGATATCAAAATTCATCGGCGCGGTAAACACCTCTTCGTCGAAATTGGCCGAGCTGTAGAGCATGACCACCCTATCCCCGGCTTTTATCGCCTGCCCGCGAATTTGCGTGTCACACGTAGCTGTGCGACGAAAGTAGTGCAGGGGGCAGGTCCAGCGCAGCATTTCCTCAATCGCCAGTGGCAGTTGCTCCTGATTATCTCGCAATTGCCGGTACAGGTCCGGTCGCTTGAGCAGTTCGTGCATGCCGCTGCTGATCAGGCCGCGCGTGGTTTCGTTGCCAGCCACTGTGAGTTGAACAAACAGCGAGGCAAACTCCATCTCTGATAGCTGGTGCCCATCCACCTCCTGGTTTATCAGCAGTGAGATCAGGTCGTCGCCACCACGGTTCTTGCGCTCGCAGGCCAGTTGAAACCCGTAGGTGCCCATCTCTACACTGGCCTGATTGACCTCCTCGATAGTACCACCCAGATCCGGATCCGAACCTGAGGTACACAGATCGGACCAATGCCGGATCGTCGCCCACATTTCACGGGGGATCTCCAGCATGGAGCAGATCACAGCTGTGGGTAGGTCGCCCGCCAGGCTCTCCACGAAATTGACTTCCTGCGGTGCCGTAATCTGCGCCATCACATCCCGCGCAATCTGGCGCACCTGCGGCTCCAGCTCCGTGAGCATGCGTGTGGTAAAACGGGTGATCACGGCGCGACGCAAAGGACCGTGTCTTGGCGGGTCCATGCCCAGCAACTGGTTGCGGGTCATGTCCAGAATGTCCGCCGGCAAATCGTCTGCCATCACAAAACCCGTTTCTGCAGAAAACGTTTTGTGATCGCGCGACACGGCCAGCACATCGGCATGTTTGCTTAACACCCAATATCCGTGACCGGCGGGATGCTCGTGCCAGTAAACGGGCGCGTTCGCGCGCAGCCAGGCAAACTGGCGGTGGGGAATACCTGCGGTGTAGTTATCGGGATTGTAGACGTCGATCTGCACGCTCAATCCACCAACACGTTGGGCCGGGGCAGTCCTTCCTGCGCGCACACCGCGAGGTAATATTCCAGGGTCATTGCCCCGTCGATCACCGAGGTGATATTGCCGTGTGCGTCGAGGTTGATGTTGGAACCAAACATCTGGAACCAGACCTGGGTATCGTCCTCAATACACTGCAGCGTATGCACCGAGCCCGCCGGTTCATACAAAAAGGAACCAGCGCGATTAACGTAGTCATACTCCTTGTACTTCCAGGCGCCGGAGCGGGTGTAGCCCCATACCGGACCGGTGTGTTTGTGCGTGTCCACCTCGTAGCCGGCCTGGAAAATATTTTCCACGATCCACAGACCCTCCTTGGGTTTCACCTGCAAAACCCGCAATTTACTGCCATCGCCGATGTCGATGTAGGGTAGGTCATCGCGCCCGATATGAACTGCTTCTGGACATGTCATGTGTTGTCGCCTGTATGCTCTGTGAGCACCAGTGTAGCTGCGAAGAACGCTGCTGTTACCTTATAAACAAGCCCGCGTAAAATTTTTTCTCGTTCAGCATAATTTCTCACCCCGCTCCACCACGCCTGGCTCTACGCTGTGGACTGCAACTGCCGCACAACGTCCGCCACTAGATCGTCGTCCGCAGGATTCTCTGGCATGGGGAAGGTCACGCGCCGGGTGAGACCGCCATAGCGCTCCCGGAAGATCTGCGCGATCTGCGCGTACGTTCCCCTGGGAACAAACTGGTCCAGCAGGTCATCGGTGACAATGCGGGGCATGTCGGCCCAGTTGCCCTGGCGGGTCATGTCCAGCAGCTGCTGGCCTTTGTCCTGCCATCCGAACAGTTCCAGGCTGGGCCAATAGGCCGGCGTGGAGTAGAGAAAACCCAGCAGGTTACGCTGTTTTTCCCAGGCGATGGCAACCTCGGCCTCAGTCTTGCCGGTAGCAGTGAGTGGACCCAGCACCAACTTGAACGTGGCAGGGTCACGCTGGCCGATTGCAAACCCTTCCTGCAAGCGCGGCAGGCACACCTCGCGAATGTATCGCGGTGGTGTGTTGGTGGGATGGGTGATCATGCCATCGGCGATGCGTCCCACCATTTTTGTCATGGCCGGACCCACCGCACCACACAAAATGGGAATGTCCGGGTGCGCGATGGGGCCGGGGTTAAAGAACGGCTGCAACTTGGTCAGGGTATAGTGTTCGCCCTCAAAGCTCAGGCGCTCCCCGGTCTGGAAACTGCGGAAGATCGCCCGCATAGCCTGCACGTACTCACGCAACTGCGGTACGGGCGAATCCCAGCGAGCGCTGTAGCGCTTCTCGATATTAGGCTTGATCTGCGTGCCCAAACCCACTTCAAAGCGCCCGCCGGACATTGCCTGCAAGTCCCAGGCGGCTATGGCTGTGATCATCGGACTGCGCGGAAAAGCTACCAACACGGCCGTGCCGACAATGAGCGAGGTGGTGGCGTGCAGTGCCAGGGCGGCGAGCAGCAGACCATCGTGGATAGCATCCGGCACTTGCAGCCCGTCGAATCCCATCGCTTCAGCCCGCGCCGCGTGGGCGCCTATCTGGCCTGGCCCCATATCTTCCGGAGTGGATGCAAATACCTGGAACACGACTTGACCCTCTTTCATATAGAAAGCTAAACTGATTATAAGGTTAACTGATCACGTAAAAATTGCAATGCTCAAGGAACCACAGCTGCGACAGGAACTAGGACAGACGTTGATGCTGGTAGCTATGGATTTTCAACAGCGTCTCGACCGCGATCTGGACGCGCGCGGTGTGCAGGGTATCGGTGCGCGCCATCGGGCGATTTTTCTTTTTCTGGGACGCAATGGGGCCAGCCGTGCAGTGGAGCTGGCGGAGGCAGTGGGTATCCGCCCGCAGTCGATGATGAAAATCGTGCATGAACTGGAGTCGCTCGATCTGGTCGAGCGGCGCGAAGATCCCACCGATTCCCGCGCCAAGCTGATCGACTTTACCGCCAGGGGTCACAAGCTCATCGCCGAACTTTCACGGTCTACCGAAACCGTGTGGCAGCAGTACGCCCACATACTCGAAAGGAGCGTACTGGAGCAAACTGTGCAGCACCTGAATACGCTCTTGCAGGCAGGAGAAAAGCCCAGTGAGTGACAAAGTAGCCTTCATCACCGGTGCGAGTCGCGGTATCGGCGCTGAATCCGCAGTGGCCCTGGCCAGAGCGGGCTATCGTGTGGCGATCACCGCTCGCACCCTGCATGAGGGCGAGCGCCATGACCATATCGGCAGGGCCATCGTGCTGCCGGGCAGCCTCGAAACGACTGCCGCCGCAGTGAGAAAAGTCGGCGGCGAAGCCCTGTGCCTGCGCGGCGACATCCTCGATACGCAATCCATGGTGGCGGCAGCACAGGCGGCGCTGCACCATTTCGGGCGCATCGATGTGCTGTTCAACAACGCCGTTTACCAAGGCACGGGCAATCTGGAACCGCTGCTGGAGGTCGCCGAGGAGCAATTGCACGCTATTTACCAAGGCAATGTATTTACACCACTGGCACTGGTTAAAACCATCGTGCCCGGCATGATTAAACGCGGCAGTGGCACGGTACTGAACATGGTGTCCCACAGCGCCTTCACCGATCCGCCAGCTGCTGCTGACAAGGGCGGCTGGGGGTTTGCGTACCCGTCCTCCAAGGCCGCACTGTCGCGCATGGCGGGCTCCCTGCGCGCGGAACACCCCTCTACCGGTCTGCGCGTGTTCAATCTGGAACCTGGCCTGGTGATGACTGAAGTGATGCGACTCGCCGGTATCGACGATGCCGTTATGGCGCGCTTCAAGCCCTGCACCCCGGCCGCCATCGCGGCCGTGGTCTCCTGGCTGGCAGACAACGATCCGCTGCCGGAGTGGGACCCGCAGAATGTCTTGCGGGGGCCGGCCATCGCCAAGACACTCAAGCTACTGCAATCGCCCTCACTAGTGGAAACCTGACCCATGAACAATGTGCTGCTGGAAAAACACGACGGCTACGCCATCGTCACCCTCAATAGGCCACAGGCAATGAACGCGCTGTCGCGCGACCTGCGCAAGGAATTTGTCGCCGCCGTCAACGCCTGCACTGAAGACCAGAGTGTGCGAGTGATCATTCTCACTGGCAGCGGTAAGGCCTTTTGCGCGGGATTCGATCTCAAAGAACTGGGTTCAAACGATACGGCCAATATCGGCGAGGAAGCAGACAACGTGGTCGCACTAGCGATGGAGGCCTTCGACGGCCCCATTATTGGGGCCATCAACGGCCACTGTATCACCGGTGGTTTTGAAATGGCGCTGGCCTGCGACATTCTGATCGCCTCCGAAAATGCGCGCTTCGCCGACACCCATGCCCGCGTTGGCATGCTGCCGGGCTGGGGTCTCAGCCAGAAATTACCGCGCTTGATCGGCCTGTCCCGCGCACGGGAAATTGCCTTCACCGGCGCGCCAATTTTTGCCCAACAGGCCTACGAGTGGGGCCTTGTCAACCATGTGGTGGCGGCAGACGAATTGCTGCCCCGGGCCATCAAAATGGCACAGGATATCTGCGCCTGCGTGCCGCAGGTCCTGCAGCAATACCGAACCCTGATCAAAGACGGCTACTCCATGCCGCTAAACGATGCGCTGGAGTGGGAGGAAGCGCGGGCCATCTGGTGGGCAAAACAGGCCTCCGGAGCGCAACTTGAAGAGCGCCGCGAGGCAGTGCTACGTAAAGGGCGAAGCGAAAGGGGGTAATTCAGACTTAACACCCTTCTGCGCCGTGGCTCCAGAATTTCATGGCCATCCAAGGCACCTGGATTTACTGCCAAACCGATGGCCTTCCAAGCATAAGTAACCTTTACAAAAACAAGTAAATAGTTCATATTCTTGGCGGCCAACTTGTTACCTTGTCGCCTCCTGCGCCACGAGTAATATTGGTTCCATCCCCACGATCAAGAAATGGGGAGCTCCAAATCAACCTAGACCCCGTGAGGAATACACAATGTTTAAGAAAACCGCATTAGTAGCAGGCATTGGCCTGGCACTGTCTGTAACTGCCCAAGCCGACTACCGTTGGGAACTGGGTGGTGATTACACGATGGGGCAGACCGACTCCACGGTAAAGGACCGCGACACCGGCGCTAGCAGGTCCAACAATGTCGACTCCGACGTCGGCAGGCTTAACGGCACTTGGTACATGGAGAACGTCGATACCAGCAAGGGCCCGCTGTCTGAGGCTGCATTTCTGGATCACGCTTCCAACATCACCCTGTCCGGCAGTGACGGTGAAGTTCAGCTGAGCCAGGTCGAAGGAGAAAACCTGAGTGATGAAGACGGTCAGCGCTACGGCATTGAAAGCCGCTACGTCGCCGAAGGCCCGGGCTGGAAGCTGTCCGGCTGGCTGGTGGATCTGGGCTATAACCGCTTTGAGCCCGGTGACCTGGAAGTCGATAACTACAATATCGGCATCGGCAAATACGTCACCCCAAACACCACGGTGGTCGTAAACTATGGCAACACAAGCGTCAACAACGGTGGCGATGTTGATTCCTACGCGTTGGATCTGGAGCATATGTTCCTGATGTCAAAGGGTGGCTTCAAAGCACGCGCCACCGCCGGTCGCACTATCATCAGCGGGCGTGACGATGTCGATACCTACGTGGTGGGCGGCACTTGGTACCTCAGTAACAATATCGGCATTGGTGCAGATTACCTGAATAAGGGTGTCGACGGTTATGAGGTTCAGGGCTGGCAGGTGAACTCCGAGTGGTTCATCAACGAAGCGTTTGCTGTCAATCTGGCCTACTCACAGTTGGATCCCGATGACATCGACTTCACCAACGTTAAGCTTGAACAGGAAACTGATGCCCTCACCCTGGGCGCCAAGTTCCGCTTCTAAGTAACGCGTTTAACAGTAGAAAATCGGGGCGGACACCATTGGTGTCCGCCTTTTTTTTGGCCGTGATTCATACAACAAAGACAGGGAAATCACATGGTACGACTAGCAGGAAAAGTAGCAATCGTCACCGGTGGTGCGCGTGGTATGGGAGAGGCGACCGTACGCCTGCTCGTTGAGGAAGGTGCGAAGGTTCTTATCGGTGACGTGCTGGACGGACCTGGCCAGGCCCTCGCCGATGAGCTGGGCGATAGCGCCGCTTATCTAAATATGGATGTCAGCAAACAAAGCGACTGGAACGCGGCAGTAAAGAGGGCTGAGGAACTGGGCCCTTTGTCGGTGCTGGTCAATAACGCGGCCATCATCTTTCAAAAAACCATTGTAGACACCACCGAAGAAGACTTTCTGAGGATCTTCCGGGTCAACCAGCTCGGCGTGTTTTTAGGTATGCAGGCCGTCTTTCCCAGCCTGAAGGCTAACGGCGGCGGCTCCATCATCAACGTCTCCTCCATCGACGGGCTGCAGTCAAAAAACTCGCTAGTGGCCTACTCGTCCACCAAATGGGCGGTGCGCGGCATGACCAAGGCGGCGGCCATGGAAATGGGACAATTCAACATCCGCGTTAACAGTGTGCACCCCGGTGGCATCTACACAGCCATGCACGGCTCTGACTTCATGTCGCTGGAAGACGCCAACAAGTTCTACCAGCACCACGCAATCCCCCGCGTTGGCCTGCCCCGGGAAGTAGCGGCCCTGACGGCGTTTCTGGCCTCGGACGAGGCGACCTACAGCACAGGCTCGGAGTTTATCGCCGACGGAGGCTGGAGCGCGGGACTGGTCAACGCCGGCCTGCCCCAACTCTAAACTGTCAAGAGGTCCCTATGTTCAAAGGCATTTCCTATGATTACACCGGCGCCACCGTGCTGGTTACCGGGGGTACCAGCGGTATCGGCCTGGCCTGTGCGCAGGCGTACAGGGGTGCGGGGGCCCAGGTCATAGTCACCGGCCGCAAAAACAAGGCCAGTGACTACGACACAGACCTCCGTAACATGGCCTACAAACAACTGGATGTCGCAGACCGGGACGCCCTCTACACCCTCGCTGCTTCACTGACCAAACTGGATATCCTGGTCAACAACGCCGGCGGCTCCCAGGGCAACGAATGGGAAGCGGATGCCTTCGACCAGTCGATTGGGGTTAATCTGTCGAGCGTATTTCACCTGAGCTCGGCCTGCAAAGACTTACTTGCTGCCAGCGCATTCCCGGGAGGTGCCAGCGTGGTGGGGATCGCTTCAATGACATCCTACTTCGGCTTCGCCTGGACACCGGGCTACGGCCCCGCCAAAGCGGGCCTGGTGCAGTTAATGAAGACCCTCGGCATGAGCTGGGGCGAGCTGGGTATCCGCGCCAACGCTGTCGCTGCAGGACTCACCCGCTCCAACCTCACCACCCCGGTGCTGAACTCCATGCCGGATATGGTGGATGAGACCCTCAGGCGACAGGGCCTGAAACGTACCGGCGAACCGCAGGATATCGCCGCCGCAGTGCTGTTCCTCACCTCTCCCGCAGCAAGCTGGATCACCGGGCAGACCTTGCCGGTGGATGGTGGATTCAGTACCGGGATGAACTGATAGCACCCCCCGATGGGATAAATCCACTACACTCAACTACGCTACCTAGCCTCGCATACTCGGAAAACGCGGACAGACCCACCTTGAAAAATACGCTAAAAATCCTCGTCCCCCTGCTCCTGCTGGCACTGGCCCTGGCGTATGTATTTCGAGAGCCATTGAAGGAGCTGGCTTTTACGCTGCTCACACAGGATATGTTTCTCGCCAGTGACAACGACGACTTCGATCCCGGTCCGGCGGTAGGTTCGAATTTCCCAGGACTACAGGCGACCTACCGGGGCCGCGCAATAACACTCATCAACGAATTCGCCGGCAGAAATGGCACAGTGTTCATTGCCAGCCGCTCATTTGACTGGTGCCCCTATTGCATGCGACAGATGATCCAGTTGCAGGAACACAAGACCGACTTCGACGCAGCTGGCATCGGCATGGTGGCCATTACCTACGACGATCCAGAGCTGCAGCAGGCGTTTATCGACAAATTCGGCATTACCGTTCCCGTGCTCTCCGACGAAAAAGCACTGAGCTTCAAGACACTGGGTATTCTAAACGAAGATTACGTGCCCGGCGATTTCCAGTACGGTATACCGCACCCCGGCATGATTGTGATCGACCCCGCGGGCAAGATCGTGGGTAAAATGTTCCTGGAGGCCTACAGTTCACGCGTGGACGCTGCGGCCGCCCTGGTGTTTGCCAGGAACGCGCTCGGTATAGAGTAAGGGCCGCTGGCGGACCAGGCATGAATAACCGGCCATTCGCTCCCTATGTTTGTGGGAAGACCAACGTATAGGCCAGGCGCGCACCCCAACCCTCGGGCCCAACGCCCTCCGGGGTGTCCGCCCAGTAGCGTGCCCCCAACTGCAGCGACATCGGTTGTTTGCCAATCTTGAAGACCTGTGTCACCGAGAAATTGATAGGTACCGACCAATCATTGGCCTGCCAATTGTAGGTTGACTCGGTATTCACACTGAAGCTGGTGTACTTGGGCGTCGTGTAGGAGAGAAAGGGCTGCAGAGAGGTAGCATCGACATCGGTGGTTTCGCCATTACCCGCATAAGACCACAAATGATTGGTGAGCATACCGTAGGTCCACCCGTGTGCCTGCTTGAGAGCGACTGCGGTAGGACCGGCCGACCATTTCTCGGCCCCCAGCAAATCGTCCGTGGCCGTGCGCAACGACAAGGCGGGGCCCACGCCCCAGGTCCAACCATCCGCCAGCGCCACGGGAGAAAAGAACAGGCTCTGCAACACATCGCCAACGCCGCTGGTGTCGTTTCCGGGTGGCACATCCTGCAGTTGGATGAGCGGCACGATGGTCCGTGAAATGACCATCCAATCAGTGTTCAGATGGATAGGGATCACCGGCTGCACATTCAGATAGGTGCGCTCACCCTCTTTGGTCGGCCCAATATCCTGATCGTAATTGAACTGGAAAGGTACGCTGATCAGATCAGCGATGGGGTTGTTAAGCTTTTTGGCAATGTCCGCCTCGCTTTGCTGGGCCGGAGCCTGGGTGCTAACACCGCAGGCAAACAGCCCCATAAAACAAAGCAATGCACTACCAGACCAGTTATTCAACATTGTGTTACCCATTGCAGAAATCCTTGTGGCGGTTGATCGGCGTGACGCCGTTTGGCTTTTGTAAGTATGCAATCTCTGGAAGCTTGATCATGGAGCATAGCAGATAGACGAAGACCGGGCTCAGTCCTGACTCACTCTCCGGTGCACGGGCGCACAGCGATCCTGAAGCCCCTCGCCTTCCTCTTCGGGGTTGGCACAATCGACTACCTTTTCCTGGAATTCTCCGGACGGCGTCAGCCAGCCCCTAATGATCTGTGCGCGCCGGAGTGGCGTACCCCGTTTGGGGTCCTGACTGTCCTTTCAGAAAAAGACGGGGTTGTCGTCGCTGACGGCATGCAGTTGTCCGCCCATAGGAACCCCGCGCGCATAGGCCTGCGCAATCCGGTTCTGGTGGAAACACAGCTGCGGTGAATAATTTCAACCACCGAAAAAGCGGCTGCCACTGCGCCGCGAGCGCACGAGCCTCACATCGTCCTGCCCGAGGTGGACCCGTAACGTGCGGTGTGCGCATCGAGCGCCGCGAGAATACCGTCGTGACGCATGGCGATCACATCGCGGTAATCGTCGTGAGTAATGATGTAAAAAAGCCCTTCGCGCACCGCATCAATAACCTGTTCACCGACTACCATCGGTGAAATACCGCTGGCCACGTCGGGTGCTGGTTGCTGGTGGTCGATGCCGGAATCAAGCGCCTCGGGGCGCACGGCGAACGACTGTGTAATCAGATTGGTATGCACCAAGCCCGGGCACAACACAGAAACGCCCACGCCTTTGTCAGCGACTTCCATTATTAGCGCCTCAGACAAAGCCACCACCGCAAACTTGGTAGTGGTGTAGAGTCCTTCGGGCGGCCCGGAGATTAGGCCGCCCATGGATGCGGTGTTGACGATATGTCCCTCGCCCTGTTGCACGAGCAGGGGCAGGAACGCTTTCACACCGTGAATCACACCGTACAGATTCACATTGATGAGGTATTGCCAGTCTTTAATATCCGCATCGAGCATCAGGGCGCCGATCCAGACACCGGCGTTGTTACACAGCAAATGCACACCACCGAAGCGCTCCAGTGCAGCATCGCGCAGCGCTTCCACTGACGCCAGGCTAGACACATCGACGGTGCAGGCCATGGCCTGTTCCCCGATATCGGCGGCGACCGCCTGAGCCCTTTTTCCGTCAATATCAGCAACTACGACGCTCATACCGGCGCGCGCCGCAGCGCGCGCGATGCCCTCGCCAATACCCGAGCCGGCACCCGTAACCACAGCCACCTTGCCTTGCAGATCCTGCATCAGTTATCTCTCCATTTGTGTGTGGTTTACCGCACCGCTGCGCGCGTGGTAGAGGCACCGGTAAGGCCAAAACTACCTGCCATTAGAAAATACCGGGCAATAAAAAAGCCCGCCCTGATCACAGAGCGGGCTTTTAAATCGGGCGGGGCTTACACCGCTACGATATTTTCAGCCTGGGGACCTTTTTGGCCCTGGGTAACGGTGAACTCGACTTTCTGGCCTTCGGCCAGAGTCTTGAAACCTGAACCTGAGATAGCGCTAAAATGCGCAAATACATCAGGGCCAGATTCTTGTTCGATAAAGCCGAAGCCTTTAGTTTCGTTGAACCATTTAACAGTTCCGGTAACAGTAGCCATACATACTTCCTATTCTTTCAAAAGATAATTGACGCCTTGACTCGAAGGCAGGTTGTGCTTGAAGTGCGATTGCAATAGCTTATGAAAAACAGGGCGAGGTACTTACTGAGGGACTTCGAGATGGTATACATAAGAACTTTCTACTTACAAGCAGACGATAGTATATAGACCTCAGCGAGCAAGTCAAACGGAATATTCGAGGCTTCGGGCTGCATATACTGAGAAGGCAAGTGATGCAAATGCCACTGCGGGAAGTCTTTCGCGACCGCGGGTAATCACGAAGCGGCCGCCTTATTTCCCAGTTTGATATGCCTGTTCACGGCCATAGTGGGTTGACCACTGATGCCGGACTGAATGACATCGATTTTATTACCAGATTTTAAAAACTCTCTGGTTTGCTCTTCGATAGACTGTGATGTTTCCACCGCCGCCGGTTGCTTTCTCTTGGCTGGCGCTCTCGTGGGTTTGCGTGCCATAGTGTTCTGACCTTTATCAAAGAGCGGAACCGGCCATTATACACAAGATCGGCCTCAAGGGTGGGAAAACTACTCTACCAGGCGATTCACTGACCACCTCCGCCGATCCCCGTTGTTCTGTGTACCTTTCCTATCCTATCCTACAATGGGCATAGTGACACGATCCTGATTTCATGCCACCATCGTGCTTCGCTCAAGGATCGATTCGGGAATCACGTGACCACATTAAAATCTACGCAGGCCTTTTTTGCCGCGATCTGCGCACTCCTGTTCACTTCTCTCGCATGCGCATCGGTGGTCAATGTAGAGAACTACGGATATCCTATCACTGATCGCTTTGAGGCCACTGTTATAGGCACGCCGATAGAATTCGAAGCCCAGTTGCCAACGACTATACCGTTTAAAGAAAGACGCATTACGATATTCCCTGACCGTGCTACACCGGACGTGTTTTTTTACGGCAGTGAACTACTCTACTCCGTCGCCCTGCAGAAACACGATGCACCCTTGATATTCCTCATCGCAGGAACCGGCGCCGCACACAACGGCAGTAAGAACAAGAACATGGCCAGGGCGTTTTATCAGGCTGGCTTTCACGTCGTTTCTATTTCCTCTCCCACCTTTAACAATTTTGTGACCGCCGCCTCCAAAACCGGCGTGGTAGGTCATGCTGAAAACGATGCAGAGGATCTGTACCGTGTGATGGAAATGATCTGGGCAGAACTCAAGACGGACATCACTGCCACATCCTTCAATCTGACCGGGTATAGTCTGGGAGGCTTCAACGCTGCTTTCGTCTCGAAGCTGGACGAAGATCGCCAGTCTTTCAATTTTAAGCGAGTGCTGCTAATCAATCCGCCGGTATCCATTTACAATTCCATTTCACTACTGGATCGCATGAGTCAGAACATCCCTGGCGGCGTGGACAATTTTGACAAGTTCGTTGACGATCTCATTCACGCTTATACCAGTGTATACAAGGAGTCCACGGACGCTGTTGGCGACGACTTCCTCTACAAAGCCTACAAAGCGCTCGACTTGAAAAACGAGCAGCTGGCCGCCCTGATTGGCACTTCATTTCGCATCTCATCGGCTTCCCTGGTATTCACTTCTGATGTCATGACTGACTACGGCTACATCAAACCCAAGGGCCTACCACTGAACCGATACAGCGACCTCAGCGAATACAACGATGTCGCTGTGCGACTGGGATTTACTGATTATTATCATGAGTTTTTTTACCCTTACTATCAGTCGGACTATCCTGGCATTACCCGCGAGGAATTTATCGCTGCGATCAGCCTGAAGGGCATCGCCGATTACCTACGTACCGCGACAAAGATTACGGTAATGCACAATGCTGACGACGTCATCCTCGAGCCCGGTGAAATCAATTTCTTTCGCGACGTGTTTGGCGACAGGGCCACGATCTATCCCCGTGGCGGCCATTGCGGCAATATGAATTACCGTGACAACGTTGCCCACATGATTGCCACATTCACCGAAGGAGGGGCTCAGTGATGTCACAGTTCCTTCTACGTATCTCGATTCTGGTTGTGACAATAGTGCTCAGCGCTTGCAGTAGCGGCCCGACTCCTCAGCCGCAAGCAGCCGACTACCCGGAGCCAGTGTTCATCGCCAAGAGAGTGCTACCCCCCAATCATGCCGACATCACATGGGTTTACGATCCATGGGAGCCAATGAACAGGCGTATCTATATTTTCAACTATCACTTCGATCAAATAGTATTCCTGCCTGTGGTGCGTGGTTATGAGACTGTAGTGCCAGGCGTCGCGCGCACCGGTGTGCACAACTTCTTCAATAACTTTGAAGATGTGACCACGATGCTCAACTCCGTCCTGCAACTCAGCCCGAATAAGTTTTTGCAGAGCACCGGGCGCGTTGTCGTCAATAGCACAGTCGGTTTGTTCGGGGTGTTGGATGTCGCCAGCGAAATGCAGATTCCTCGGCCAGAAGAAGACTTTGGCCAAACACTGGGCTACTGGGGTACTGGCCAAGGACCCTTCCTCGTTATTCCCTTCCTGGGACCTTCGAATCTACGCGACGGCTTAGGCAAGCTACCTGACTTCTATGTTCAGAGCACTGTTAAGGACGAGGTTTTGTCCGATTCAGTCAATTTAGGGGCGACAATACTTTCCCCAATTGACACTCGGGCCAATACTGCCTTTTTTTACTATCAAAATGGTTCGGCGTTCGAGTATGAAATGGTGCGATGGCTTTTCTCCACCAAACGTGAACTGGATGTTATCCAATAATAGCGGGGACCAAAGTGATTCGGCTTCTATTCATAACCTGTTTTGTCTTCGCTCTAGCACTGTCTGGTACAGCGCAATCGGCTGAAGCCATTAAGATCGGCACAACTCAATCACTCACTGGGCACTATAGTGAGTTCGGGATCGAGCAATTGCGTGGCTTGCAGATGTGGGCGGCGGATGTCAATGCTCGCGGGGAGCTACTGGGCCGGCCAGTAGAGGTTGTTCACTACGACGACGGCTCCCGAGATGCTGGCAGTGTGGCGGGCTTTGAAAAGTTGTTAACGAGAGATCAGGTGGATTTTCTGGTTGGTCCCTACTCGTCTTCGCTCACCCTAGAGGCGAGCCTCGTAGCGGAGAAATACAACACCCCCATGATATCCACCGCCGCTTCAGCCGAGGAAATCTGGAGTCGGGGTCTGAAAAATATTTTTGGCGCTGATACGCCTGTCGACGACTACCTCAATAGTCTGCATATCGCCACAGATGCGGGCGCCAAAACCATCGCCCTGATTTACGCCCGCACCGAGTTCGGTGAGGAGCTGGCGGCGAGTACACGAAAGAAAATGGAAAAACACGGCCTAACGATCGTTCTGGATGAGGGCTACGCACCCGAACAGCGTGACTTCGCTAAGCTGGCAAAGCGCTTAGGAAAGGTTGACGCTGACGTGGTCTTTGGCATCTCTTATCTGGATGACTCCATAGCGATAGTGCGTGCCCTTAAGACGGAGGGAGTAAAACCTAAAATGTTGGGCTTCACCGTGGGGCCAGGACTGCGCGAATTCGGTGATCAGCTCGGCAACGATGCAGAAGGTGTAGTGGGTGTGGTGCAGTGGCTGCGGGGCTCGCATCAGCCTGGGGCACAAGATTTTGCGTATCGCTTTGAGCAACTCTACGGCTACAGTCCCGGAAGTTACGCGGTTCTAGGCTATAGCGCCGGCGAGATACTGGAAGCCGCGGTGCGTCTGGCAGGCACCACAGACCATGACGCAGTGCGGGAGCAACTGAGGGCCATGTACTTCCGCGCGCTGGTGGGCGCCTATCAAGTCGATGAGACTGGCCGCCAGAAGGACCGACGCAATTATGTATTGCAATGGCAGAACGCTCATCGTGTTGTGGTGGCGCCTGCAGAAATCGCACGGAACGCGCTGATTTATCCCCTTCCCTAGCGCTAACCGGAGCCATGCCCTTAACGAGGGAGCACAAAAAAAGCCCTGATTTACAGGGCTTTTTTTGTTCTTGCTAGTTGTTACTGAATCTAGAATTGGTCGGACGGCACCGCCTGAATAGTCTCTGTAACTAGTTGATAAATATAGGTACTGACAACACCCATATTGAAAAGTACCCCCAAAAGTACCCCCAAATCTTTTTGTCACCCCCTTATAGCGCGGGTTGATCTACTTATAGTTGCCGAACCGACGATGGCGACGTAGTGCCGTTTGTCAGGCTTGGCAGAGACCGATGCATATACAAGGGTAGTATATTCGGAGATCGGCGATTATCCTCTCAATACCTACCTGAAATGCGTTCTGTTATGCGGCTGTTTCGATCACTGAAATTTCTTTTCTTCCTCTTGGCTCCGGCGTTTTTTAGTGGATGCGCAAGCAATCCTACTTTTTTGACAGTTATCCCCCAGAAGTCCGAGCAGCAAGAGTTCGTATATATCAATGGCCAGGAGATTTTGTCCTCTAGCGGCGCGGTGTCTGTTGGGGCTTCTACGGTGCGGAATCTACCTTCTGATTCTGAGTATCTTCAGCTCGGTCTGATGTTCGTTAATGGGTCTGATACGTCCTATGATATCCTCCTTGATAAATTTTCGGCACATGATCAGGACGGGAACGCTCTCAAGGTATTGACCCCCACAGAGCAGGCAGTTGAAGTAGACGATAAAGTTAAAGGGAAGAGGATTGGACTGGCGCTGCAAGGTTTCGGAGCGGCGTTGCAGGATACAGGCACCGCTACACATGAGGGAACTATTCAAGGAAATACTTATTCAGGTACGAGTACTTATCACGACAACAGTATGGAAAAGGCTCAGATTCAGAACAACATACAATCGCTCAATTCCACTGTTGAGACTGAAAAATCCTTTTACCTCCAAAATCACACGCTATTTCCCGGCCAAGCACATGCCGGAATAATATGGGTTGCCGTACCTACAATGCAGCAAGCATCTTATGGCATATCCTTGGAAGTTCCGGTAGGCGACGAGGTTCATTCGTTCCTATACTTGATAAGTTCTCCGGCACCAAACTAAATAACCAGTCCGTTAACTGTGCTCATTTACATTAAGCCTATTCCTGCATTGCGTTAAGCATATTAATACGCGCTGCTGTGGGATGCGTCAGCTCTCTCAGATGTCCTTGTTGCTCGTTCAAAAGCCTAGACAACCGTCGCAGCTTAGGTCTCACTCCACCCTTGTAGGCATTAATCGACGACCTGCGTTTGCCTTGCGCGGTGATTGGCCCTTTTGACTGTTCCCACGGCTTCCACTGTTGAATGCTTTCCGCTTGCTGTTGGCGGCGCTCCATATTCCACCCGTTCATGGTTCCACTCCAATAGTTCGTTTGGCGTTTTTTCACTTTCGCCGAGGTAATTATTCACCTGCTGATGCCCGGCGGATATGTTGGATTGATTCACTACGTTGACTTGCCTTGGATTCTTGATTTCGCTGATGGCGAGTAAGGTGGCACGACTTTGGGACTGTGCTCTCAGTGCAAATTTTAGGTACACCTCAACAAAGGCATGGTTCTTTTCGAAACTCCTAGACGCTTCAATAGCAAGTTTATTAAAAATAGCATCTAGCGTATGGGCTTGCCCGGCCAGAATCCGTTGTGCCACCTCAAGGTTTTCTCCTCCCAGCGTTTTCGATACTTGGTTATCCAGAACTACTATCAAATCGCTGAGCTCATATTCTGCATTTGAGATAGTGTATTCATGGATTGCACCCGCCGCTTTCATGAGCGGGCTTAGGCTAGCTCTGGCAAATACTTCCCTCTCGGACTCACCGGGCTTACCCCTGATCTGGATTTCTTCTACTTCTCGACATTTCATGGTTCTCACGCCAAATGGGGGAACGCAATCATTACACTACCCACAATAACCTCAGCGCTAAACTGCAGTTATCGAGAGAGCCAAGCCTCACTGTGATTGCTTCCTGTTAAGAGTCCTAACCCCTTGGTAAATTAGTAAGGTGTCCAATAATTGACCCTTGGCTATCTCGAAAATTACTATTTTAAGGACATTTTTTGACCTACTAAATTGAGTGAATGGGCGAATTGGGATCGTTGGAGAAATTAGTAGTCCAATTTTTGACCTTACTCGGATCAAAAATTGACCCGGCGAAAATCGAAATCTATTTAAGGCTTCTCTTAGCATAGCTCACCTCGTCAAGTTGCTTTCCTGGACAAGCGTCAATCTCACACCATGAGAGAGCATATAGTGCAGGCTTAGCACCATCTTCGCCTCTACGGTGGTGCCGGGTCTTATAGATAAGACGCCTCTCTAAAAGCTCTCTGAGAGCCTTGGCGAGCGTCCCCTTGGCCATGCAACCCCAGGATTTCATCATGGTTACCGTAGCCGCCAAATCGCCGTTGTTTTTGCCCCTGTACTGACAGCCCAGCATCATTAGAACCTTGGTAGCGGACGGTGACAGTTCACGGAAATCAGAGTGCTCCATTAAAGCTTTAGGGAGAGCCCATGCGCCCTTCGGCCCCCAGTATAGCTTTGGCCTTTTTGCCTTCGCCATCACCGCAAAGTCTGCAATTGATTTACAATTAACACTGTTGTCCCTCGCAATACTGAATCCCTAGCGCGTCCTCGACAGATCGCTTGGGTTTCGCATTTATATGTCTGAAGTTAGTGCCTGTGTGTCTGATTGCCGCGCCAATTTGGGCTGGGAGTCATCCGTATTTTTGCGTTTACGCTTATCGGAGGTACTAACGGGCCTGTGAGGAAACAACGGGCATTTAGGGGCAGTACACGTGGTTACTTGCTGTCGCCAATTACCGGCTGACCCTGAGTCATAAATGCATTCTTTGCACATCATGTTAATTGCATGTCGGAGGCTCATTGCGTTGTCCCCTATACACTTTTACTGGTGCGGGTTTGCTCTGCAAACTGACTTAGCCATCGATCAAGCGCCGCCTTGTCATAACGCACAACGCTGCCCATCTTGCGATATGGGGGCGCGTCTACTCCGGCCAATTTCCCAGAATGGCGGGCATTTCGTAGGGTTGGCGATTTGAAGCCCAAATACTTCGCGGCTTCGTTGGTACTGCATAGCTCAGCTATGGATTGCATGTCAATTACCTCTGCGGTGTTGTAGATACGCTGTGGTATTCAGCGAGTTGCAGAGTGAGCTTGCATCTTAATGGGTGGGGGCAGGCAAGTAGGGGCATAGGGGCAATTTATGCCCCTACCCTGCTTGCCCTGGGTTACTCGCTTTTGACGTAACTGGGACTTAAGCGCTTCCAAGCGTGAAGAAAAGAGTACTCCGTGAATAGTTTTGTACCTACAAGAACATTCTTCATTTCCGCTCTCACGCCAGGCTTGCCCGGTGTGTTTGCCGGAAGGTTTTCCGGGTTGTAGCCAGCGTTCGCCAGGGCCGTCAATAATGCACGGTCCTGCGCTTCAAATCTTGGCACAGGAGCAAGCGGCACACCCTCCGCCTTTTCTGGCACCAATGGCTTCGGAAGTTTTGCCAGACTAGCTTCTGATGCCTCGCCCAAATCTTTTCTAGCAATAAACGCGTCAAGATCCTCTTTAAGTATCACCACGTCGTCTGACTTGTATTCGATTGGTCCGTATTGTCTCAATACAGTTTCCCATCCGTTCATCAAATCCTCCCTAGATTCGGCCACCAATGTGGGTCTGCCATTCTTCAGGTCTTTGAAGGAATCACCGAAGATATAACTCAATTGTTCACCTCGCCACACGCAGGCAACTAAACTCCCTTCCACGATAATCGATTCTACATCGTCAACTAGGAACGGCTCCTCTAGCTCTTTGGAAAGGTAGGTAGCCGCTTGTGCGAGTGTATTTTTTTCAAAGACAGGCATCGCAATAGCACCCCCCTAAAGTGCAGCCCTTAAAGTAGATGCAGCGCCAGACCGTTAAGGGAACGGCTTTTCGCGGGCCATGCTAGGCGCTGCAATTCTTAGCTTATCGACTATTTAACAAACTTGGCAGTAATCACATTCCCCGCCTTCGCTTGGGCTTTCAGGTTGTCCAGGTAATTAGCCCAGCCCTGCATCATCTTTTTTCGCTCCGGTAAGTGTGATGTGCGGTTGTAGGCTCTGCCATTGGCATCCTTCACGGCATGGGCTATCTGGTGCTCGATATAATCCACCCGGTAATTCAAGACTTCGTCCAAAATTGTGCGAGCCATTGCCCGGAAGCCGTGCGGTGTCATGGTGTCGTTGTCATAGCCCATGGTGCGCAGCGCCGTGCGCACACCATTTTCAGACAGGCAGCGACTGCCGCCCCTTGCGCTCGGGAAAACATACCGTCCCCTGCCAGTGAGTGCGTGCAGTGCCGTCAACAGATCAACCGCCTGACTGCATAGCGGGACGATGTGCGGCTGTCGCATCTTCATTTTTTCGGCGGGTATCTCCCAGCGCAATTCATCCCAGTTAATTTCTGCCCACTCCATGGCCCGTATTTCGCCAGGGCGCTGGAATAGCAGGGCGGACAATTGCAATGCGGTTTTAACAGCGGGGGTGCCTTGAAATGCATCAATTGCCAGTAGCAGCTTGCCCACCTGTACCGGGTCAGTAATAGCGGCATGGTGTTTTTTGGTTTTGGTTTTGAGTGCGCCGCGTAGATCGCCGCCGGGATCGCGCTCCGCCCTGCCAGTGGCCACGGCATACCGGAACACCAGCCCCGCTGTTTGCTTGGCCCTGTGTGCCATATCAACCGCCCCACGGGCTTCCACCTTGCGCAGCACCACAAGCAATTCGGCGGAGGTTATCTGGCTGATAGGTCGGGAGCCAAGCGACGGGTATAAATCATTCTTGAGCAATCGGCGCGTGCGGTCCCGGTAGCTGTCCGATTTATTCTGTAGCTTGGACTGATACCACTCGGTAGCGACCGCCTCGAAACTGTCCGCAATTGCCAAGTGCCGGGTTAGCTTTTCCACCTTCTTGATTTCGCCAGGATCAATATTACTTGCCAGCTTTTCGCGTGCAGTAGTTCGCCGGTTTCGAGCCTCGGCAAGTGACACATCAGGGTAAACACCCAGTGCTAAGAGTTTTTCCTTTCCTACATGGCGATATTTGAGTCGCCAGTATTTGCCGCCGTTGGGGTTGATCAGCAGGAACATCCCGCCCCCGTCTGGCAGCTTGTAAGGCTTGCGCTGCGCTTTGGCTTGTTTTACTTCTGTAGCTGTCAGTGGCATGGCCCGCCTCCTGTTTGCTCGTGTGCGTGATTCTGGAGTGTTTGGGGGTACCTGCTCTGGCATTATCAGAAGTACCCCCAGAAGTACCCCCGCCAGATTCGGTATGAGGAATTACCCCCAGTGACGATGAAATACGAAAAATGCCGTGAAATCAAGGGTTTTCAGGCGTAGAAGGGGCCGGGAGTGACGTTGAGGTATGGGGAATTACTAGTGTATGGTCGGGACGGCAGGATTTGAACCTGCGACCACTTGACCCCCAGTCAAGTGCGCTACCAGGCTGCGCTACGCCCCGAGATCGCTTGATTTGCGGGCGCGATTATACTCAATACCGCGGTTGATACAAAGGCTATTTGGAGGGAGCGAGAACCTTGAGGACATCTTCCAATTCCTCAATGGTCTCCTTTATCACTGCCCACAGCTCTGCCGTAATAGGGCCCTTCCCATTTTCATCGGTCATGCGCTGCCTGGCTCCACCGATGGTGTAGCCCTGTTCGTACAACAGGCCGCGAATTTGCCGAATGGTGAGGACGTCGTCACGCTTATAATAGCGGCGATTGCCGCGGCGCTTGACGGGTTTCAACTGGGGGAATTCCTGTTCCCAATAACGCAGAACATGAGGCTTAACTGCACAAAGCTCGCTTACTTCACCGATTGTGAAATATCGCTTACCAGGGATTGCGGGCAATTCATTGTTGTGGGTCGGTTCCAGCATATTCTTCTACTCGGGCTTTGAGCTTTTGGCCAGGCCTGAAGGTGACTACCCTGCGGGCGGAGATGGGAATTTCTTCCCCTGTTTTGGGATTGCGACCGGGACGCTGGCTCTTATCACGCAAATCAAAGTTGCCAAATCCGGACAACTTCACCTGTTCATTGTTTTCGAGACATCCACGAATTTCCTCGAAGAACAATTCTACAATCTCCTTGGCTTCCCGTTTGTTGAGCCCCAGCTCTTCAAACAGGCGTTCAGCCATTTCGGATTTTGTCAGAGCAACCATCTTCCCGTTTACCTAGTTCCTAAGCTCAGCATTATAGTTTTTTTCCAATAGATCAATGACTTGACCTATGGCCAGATTTACATCTTCGTCACCAAGAGTGCGTGATTGGTCACGGAATGTCAAACCCAGCGCCAGACTTTTTCTTTTAGGATCAATACCTTTCCCCGTATAGACATCAAAAAGCCTTAAGTCCGTTAGGTAAGTCCCTGCAGCAACTCTCACAGCGTCCATCAAGCCAGCAGCTACTACCGATTTGTCGACAACTACCGCTATATCGCGGCGAATTTCGGGGAATTTGGACAATTCCTTAAATTCGGGAATCACACCTTCCAATAAAGCAGCAAGGTCGATTTCACAGAGATAGAGGGACGCATTTAGCCCCAATTCGGCTCCAACTGATGGGTGCAGTGCACCGACAAAACCCAGCAGCTGCCCCTTTCGGGTTAGCCTGGCGCTCTGCCCCGGGTGAAATGCCGAGCGCGACACTGCCTCAAACGCTACATCTGCTGACCTACGAGTCAGCGCCAGTAGGCTCTCGAGATCGCCCTTGAGATCAAAGAAATCCGCGGCATCGCTCGGTACTGTCCAAGATTCCGCAAAACGTGGGCCGGTGCACACCATGGCCAGTGTCGGAATCTGACGCAAGCCGGAGTCTCCAGGGACAAATCGCAGGCCGGTCTCGAACAGCCGCACCCGAGGCAGCTGTCTATTGATATTGTGTCGTACTGCACTGACCAAGCCGGGCAGCAGACTAGTGCGCATTACCGCCATATCGGCGGACATTGGATTACGCAATGTCACCGGCTGATGTTCCGGGTCAAAAATCCTCTGCAGTTCGGGCTCCACAAAGCTGTAAGTGATCGCCTCACGGTAACCTCTGGCGCTCAGATGACGACGCAGATGCCGAATAGACAACCCCGCTTCCGGCTTGGCTTGCATAATCAAATCAGCATGGATACGTGTTACAGGTAGCCGGTTGTAGCCGTACACCCGTGCCAATTCCTCCAACAGGTCTGCCTCAATGGCGATATCAAATCGCCAGCTGGGAACCGCACAGGTCCAGCCATCCGCAGTGGCAGTGACGCCCAGGCCAAGGCCAGACAGAATGCGTTCAACCTCAAAGGGGGCCATAGCGAAGCCCAGCACTTTCTCGATACGAGCTGCCCGCAGGATAACAGCAGGTCTCGTCGGTACATGATCCTTCGAGACCAGCTCCTTGATAGGGCCCGCGTTGCCACCGACAATATCCACCAGTATCCGGGTAGCACGCTCCATCGCATCCACCTGCAACATGAAATCCACGCCACGCTCAAAGCGATGCGAGGAGTCTGTGTGCAGCCCATATGATCGCGCCTTGCCGGCCAACGGCTTGGGCGAGAAGAAGGCTGCTTCCAGAAAAATATCACTGGTAAACGTACTGACTGCAGAATGCTTCCCACCCATGATGCCGGCTATGGCGAGCGGCCCCTCGCCATCAGCAATTACCAGCGTGTCCGGTCGCAATGCAATAAGCTGTCCGTCCAGAAGTTCTATAGATTCGCCTGATGCAGCCATGCGCACCTCAATACCCCCGCGCAGTTTGCTAAGGTCAAACGCATGCATGGGTTGACCAAGTTCCAACAGCACATAGTTAGTAACATCGACTACTGCATCGATGGGGCGCATGCCACAGCGTCGCAGCCTCTCCTGCAACCATAGGGGACTGGGACGCGAGACATCCACGCCCTTGATAACACGGCCGACATAACGCGGACAACAGTCGCCTGCGTGCACGTCTACCGGAAAGATGTCAGACGTGGACTCTGGGACTTCGGCTATGGTCGGTGTCTTGACCGGAAGATTGTTAAGCAATCCCACTTCACGAGCAATTCCGGCTATACCCAGGCAATCCGCACGATTGGGTGTGACACTAATTTCGATAATGCTGTCATCAAGGTTTAAATAGTGTCGCAGGTCGGCTCCGAGCGGCGCGTCAGGAGCAAGCTCCATCAGACCATTGGAGGCTTCCGAAAGGCCCAACTCCTGCTCTGCACAGAGCATGCCGTATGACTCCATGCCGCGCAGCTTGGCGCGAGTGATCCTCAAGCTATCTGGCAATTCAGCGCCCACTCGCGCAAGAGGAACCTTCAGGCCGACTCGCGCATTGGGCGCACCACACACAACCTGCACGGTGTCATTGCCATCACTGACCTGACAGATGCGCAACTTGTCAGCATCCGGATGCTGCTCAACACTGAGGATTTGCGCAACGACCACACCGCTGAATACCTTGGCGACCGAGTCAATTGTATCAACCTCCAGACCGGCCATGGTAATCTGGTGCGCCAGTTCCGCAGTACTCAATGCAGGCGAAACCCACTCACGCAACCATTGTTCGCTAAATTTCACTCTTTATCTCTCCCTACTAAAACTGTTCGAGAAAACGCAGGTCATTGTCAAAAAACAGGCGCAGGTCGTTTACTCCGTAGCGCAACATAGCGAGGCGCTCTACGCCCATACCAAACGCGAATCCGGAGTATTTATCCGTGTCAATTCCCGAAAACTCAAAAACTTTAGGGTGCACCATGCCGCAGCCCATTACTTCAATCCAACCTGTTTGACTACAAACTCGACATCCTTGGCCAGCGCAGTTGCCACACTGGATGTCCACTTCAGCGGAGGGTTCGGTGAAGGGAAAATAAGACGGCCGAAATCGTACCGCCAGTTCACGCTCAAAAAACACACGCAGAAAATCCTCAATCAGTCCTTTTAGATCTGCAAAACTGGAATGCTCGTCAATGAGTAAGCCTTCTACTTGGTGAAACATGGGACTATGGGTCAGGTCCGAATCGCAGCGATACACCCGGCCTGGACAGATGATGCGCAGTGGCGGCTGCTGACTCTCCATCACACGCACCTGCACAGGCGAGGTGTGTGTACGCAGCACCGTATGCTCATCCACGTAGAATGTATCGTGCATAGCCCGAGCGGGGTGGTGGGCCGGTATGTTGAGCGCTTCAAAGTTGTAGTAATCGTCTTCGATTTCCGGCCCTTCCACCACTTCGAAACCAATTGACGAGAAGAAGTCTTCCATGCGTTCGATGGTGCGTGTCACGGGGTGCAAACCTCCGGTGGTCTGGCCACGCCCTGGCAGGGTCACGTCGATGGTCTCGTGTTCAAGCTGCGCCTTTACCGCCGTGGCATCCAGCGCCAATTTGCGCGCGCCGATCAGTTCCTGCAATTCCTGCTTGACCACGTTTATGAGCGCACCGGCCTTGGGACGGTCTTCTGCGGACAAGTTACCCAGATGCTTGAGAAGGCCAGTAATCTGGCCCTTTTTGCCAAAATAGTCGACCCGCAATTGTTCCAGCGTGGCGCTATTTTGCGCCGCAGCTATCGCGGCCCTAGCCTCATTGGCCATTGGTTCCAGGTTTTCCATTTAATCTGTCTCTGGTCTCATTCTTGTATGCCTCACTTGCCACACCCTCCTCCCAAAAACAAAAAGGGAAAGAGCGCAGCCCTTTCCCTTTTTGTATTACATGTCGCCAGCGAACCGCCGAAACGGTGTGGTGGGCTTAGGCCAAAGCGACCTTCGCTTGCTCCACAATCGCCGCAAAACCGGTCTTGTCATGCACTGCCAGATCTGCCAGTACTCGACGATCCAAGCTGATCTCAGCCTTTTTGAGACCATTGATCAAGCGGCTGTAACTCAAACCATTAGCACGCGACTGGGCGTTGATACGCGTGATCCACAGCGCGCGGAACTGACGCTTGCGCTGACGACGGTCGCGGTAGGCATACTGGCCCGCCTTGGTAACTGCCTGCTTGGCAACTCGGAAAATGCGGCTGCGTGCTCCGTAGTAACCCTTGGCCTGCTTCAATATTTTTTTGTGACGGCGATGCGCCACCACACCACGTTTTACGTGAGGCATAGTCTTCTCCTAATTTCGAATGGGTAACCAGCTATCGCGCCCGAAACATACGGTCGATCAGCACTTCGTCGTTGGCGTGGATCATTGAAGTCCCACGCAACTGGCGCTTACGCTTGGTTGTCATCTTGGTCAGGATATGACTCTTGTTGGCACTCTTGCGCTTATATCCGCCGGCAGTCTTTTTAAAACGTTTGGCAGCCCCACTGTGAATTTTTGCTTTTGGCATATTCAAATACTCCGCATTTGAAGGTTTATGTTTAAAGAAACTAAGGCATTCACAGGCCGCTAGTTCTTCTTCTTGGGTGCGATAACCATAGTGAGCTGTCGGCCTTCCATCTTCGGAAATTGCTCGACGGCACCCATCTCGGCCAGATCAGCTTCTACTCGTTTTAGTAGTTCCATGCCAATTTCCTGGTGAGCCATTTCACGTCCGCGAAAGCGCAGCGTGACTTTGGCCTTATCGCCATTTTCAAGGAAACGCACCAGGTTGCGTAGTTTTACCTGGTAATCTCCTTCCTCCGTCCCTGGACGAAACTTCATTTCTTTAATCTGCGTCCGCTTCTGCTTTTTCCGCTGGGCGGCTTTTTGCTTCTTGATTTCAAATACAAATTTACCGTAGTCCATCAGTTTACAAACTACGGGATCGGAGTCGGCAATAAGCACCAGATCCATCGTTGCGGCTTCGGCCGCCGCCAGTGCCTCTTTAAGCGACACTATTCCTATTTGCTCGCCTTCGGCTCCAACCAGACGAACCGGGTCCGCCGTGATCTGGTCATTGATTATCGCCTTTTTACTGGCCCCTTTGCCGCTATCTTTCTTAATACTGATTCTCCAATACAATACGACCGCGACATGCAACATCGTCTGTGAGTCGCGCTATAAACGCATCGAGATCCATGGATCCCAAGTCCTCACCACGACGGGCACGCACGGCCACAGTCTGTGATTCCACTTCTTTGTCCCCTACGATCAACAGGTAAGGGACCTTCTGAATTGTGTGCTCGCGGATTTTAAAGCCGATTTTCTCATTTCTCAAGTCCGAAGCGACTCGAAAGCCGTTGTTTTTCAAGGATTCTTCCACTTTTTGGGCATATTCGGACTGTTTGTCCGTAATATTGAGCACAACCACCTGCCTGGGGGCCAGCCAAGTGGGGAAAACCCCCTCGTAATGCTCAATGAGAATTCCGATAAATCTCTCGAAGGATCCCAGAATCGCGCGGTGCAACATGACGGGCACCTGTCGACTACCATCTTCCGCGACATACTGCGCATCGAGACGCCCGGGCATGGAAAAGTCAACCTGGATGGTACCCAATTGCCAAACGCGCCCTATGCAGTCCTTGAGCGAAAACTCGATTTTGGGTCCATAAAACGCACCCTCCCCCGGCAACTCTTTCCACGGCAAATCATGTGTATCTAACGCGTCGGCCAGAGCCTGCTCGGCGCGATCCCAGTCCTCATCGGTACCGACCCGCTGCGCGGGCCGGGTAGACAGCCGATAAATGACCTCGCTAAAGCCAAAGTCCGCATAAACGGCGTGCAAAAAATCGATAAAGGCGGAAACCTCAGGCTGAATCTGCGCTTCGGTGCAGAAAATATGCGCGTCATCCTGCACAAATCCCCGCACCCGCATAATACCGTGTAACGAGCCGGACGGCTCATTACGGTGGCAAGAACCGAATTCAGCAAGGCGCATGGGCAGGTCGCGGTAAGACTTCAGACCCTGGTTAAAGACCTGCACATGACACGGACAGTTCATGGGCTTCACGGCAAACTCTCGGTCTTCAGATCGCAACATAAACATATCATCGCCGAACTTGTCCGCATGGCCGGATTTTTTCCACAGGGAGATATCCACCAACTGGGGCGTCCTTATCTCCAGGTAACCCTTGTCTTGTTGGGCCCGGCGCATGTACTGCTCGATGGTCTGGTAGATGCTCCAACCGGCGGGATGCCAGAACACCATACCCGGCGCCTCTTCCTGTGTGTGGAAAAGACCCAGTTTCTTGGCGATCTTGCGGTGATCGCGCTTCTCCGCTTCCTCAATTCGGGTCAGGTACTGCTTGAGCTGTTTTTTAGTGGCCCACGCTGTGCCATATATGCGCTGCAACATTTCGTTGCTGGAGTCCCCGCGCCAGTAGGCTCCCGCCACTTTGGTGAGCCTAAATGCCTGCAGCTTGCCTGTGCTGGGCACGTGCGGCCCACGGCACAAATCACCCCAGGCACCTTGGGTATACAGTGAAATTTCTTCGCCTGCGGGCAGGCCTTCAATGATCTGTACCTTGTAGTTTTCGCCTAGGTTGCGGAATCTTTCTATCGCCTTGTCTCGACTCAACACCACTCGTTCGATAGGCATATCCAGCGTCGCGAGCTCTGCCATTCTCTGCTCAATCTTCTCAAGATCCTGGGGTGTGAAGTGGTGTCCGGTAGCAAAATCGTAGAAGAAACCGTCCTCAATTACAGGGCCGATAGTGACCTGCACACCTGGAAACAACTCTTGGGTCGCCATTGCCAATAAATGGGCCGTGGAGTGACGAATGATCTCCAATCCAGCGTCATCTTGATCTGTGATGATTGCAATTGCGGCGTCGCGCGCTACCACGAAAGAGGTATCCACAGCCCGGTCATCGACTAAGGCGCCAAGCGCAGCCTTGGCCAAGCCGGGACCGATATTGGCGGCGATCTCGCGCACCGATACCGGCTGATTAAAAGTGCGTTGGCTGCCATCGGGCAATGTTATAACAGGCATCAGCGTTCCTTGTATCAGTGGTGGCCCTTACCAAAGGACACGTGATTGTACTTAAGGTATTCGCTTTCTAAAAAGCGCTATGCAACCCGCGCTAGTGATAGCGACGTCGATCACATCGGGAGGCGTCCCGCATCGGGGCCGCGATAATGCCCGATTGGGCGACGGATTGCCATAGCAAGGTGACTGCTTACTGGGCAGGGGGTCATCGCAACACCAGCGGAGGTCTCTGCAGTGAGACAAATGCGAAGATGCCATTGAGACGCGGCAACTTAATCTATTTCAGGTGGCGAGGCCACTGCCAACTCCTTGCGCTTCAACCGACGAAATCCCTTTACCTTCAGTGCAGAGATTGCTTTCCATCGAGAGCCGTAGCTACCCCTGCGAATGGTATGCCCCCTCTCATCGTAAACCACCACGTATCCCCCTGGCAGAAGAAGCGCCCATTCCTGCCAGATCTCGCCATGCTCCCGGAGCCACCATTTTTTCATTGTTGACGCCCACCGCTCCGGCAACTAAATCGAGCATGGGCTTCCCCCCCCCCTGCAACCCTGAAGGCCGCAATGCTATTTGGTTGGCGCGCGATGGAGCTGTCCATCTCAAGACTTGTCGATATTGCGTATAGAGTCATCGAAGACAAATTCTCTACAACCAGACATATTCGGGAAATCGCTCCAGCTCGACGCATCAAGCGGTGCCCATATTATTTTTGTAGTTATCAGGCAAATTTGTGCGTATGAGTGTGATTCAGACCAGTGGTGCTTGTCAACGTTGACGGGGCGTGGTGCCACTGCGTGTTAGCGGTATCTGTCCCGTCAAGAAGTCCTTACACCGGCTAGCTGAGAAAGGCCAACTGCCTGATTTCCGCCACCTGATCCCGCAGGGCCGCCGCCTCCTCAAACTCCAGACTTTTTGCATGCTCGTGCATCTGCGCTTCCAGTTGCTTGAGTTTGCGAGCCAAAGCAGCGGGAGCCAGTTTGGCGACCTCGGCGCTGTATGCGGCCTTGGATTCGGCCACCTTTCTGGCCTTGTCCTTACCTCTGGTGGGCATACGCCGCGCACCCTCCATGATGTCCTGCACCGATTTTTCGATGCCGGTGGGGGTGATGTTGTGGAGTGTATTGTGGGCTATCTGCCGCTCCCGACGACGGTCGGTTTCCGCCATAGCGCGTTCCATCGAGCCGGTCATCCTATCGGCATAGAGAATCGCCCTGCCATTGATGTGGCGGGCGGCACGACCCATAGTCTGAATCAGTGAACGCTCAGACCGCAAAAATCCCTCCTTGTCAGCATCCAGGATCGCGACCAGCGATACCTCGGGCATATCCAATCCCTCGCGTAACAGGTTGATACCCACCAGAACATCGAATACGCCCAGACGCAGATCGCGAATAATTTCCACCCGCTCCACTGTCTCTATGTCTGAATGGAGATAGCGCACTCGCACGCCGTGTTCGCTCAAATATTCCGTAAGATCTTCAGACATGCGCTTGGTCAGTGTGGTGACCAGCACCCGCTCGCCCCGCCCAACCACGATGCGTATCTCGCCCAATAGGTCGTCCACCTGCGTCCTTGCTGGACGCACTTCCACCGGGGGATCTACCAGACCCGTGGGCCGCACAACTTGCTCGACCGTCTGGCCAGCCTTCTGCGCCTCATAGGGTCCCGGTGTCGCTGACACAAAGACCAGCTGCGGCACCAACTGCTCCCACTCTTCAAAACGCAGCGGGCGGTTGTCCAAAGCTGAGGGCAAACGAAAGCCGTATTCGACCAACGTCTCCTTGCGCGATCGGTCACCTTTATACATGGCGCCAATCTGCGGAATACTGGCGTGAGACTCATCCACGATCACCAGTGCATTGTCGGGCAGGTATTCGAACAAGGTGGGGGGCGGCTCTCCTGGCGCCCGACCGGACAGGTAACGCGAGTAGTTTTCAATACCGGTGCAGTACCCCAGTTCCCGGATCATCTCCATATCGTAACGGGTGCGTTGCTCAAGACGCTGGGCCTCAACCAGCTTGTCGTTCTCACGGAGCTGCTTAAGTCTGTCGGCCAGTTCCTGCTCGATATGAACCACCGCATCGAGCATGACCTGTCTGGGCGTCACATAGTGGCTCTTGGGGAAGATGGTAACGCGAGGCACCTTGCTTTCTACCGCGCCCGTCAGCGGATCGAACCAGCTTATCTGCTCGACTTCCTGATCATACAACTCTATCCGCACCGCATCGCGCTCGGAATCCGCGGGAAAGATATCGATCACGTCCCCGCGTACGCGGTAGGTGCCGCGCCGAAAATCCACGTCGTTTCGCGTGTACTGTAGCTCGGCCAGCTGGCGCAGAATGTCCCGTTGATCAACAATTTCGCCGCGGGACAGGTGAATCAGCATCTTGAAATAGGACTTGGGATCGCCCAGACCGTAGATAGCCGAGACCGTGGCCACCACCAGACAGTCGCTACGCTCCAATAACGCTTTGGTAGCCGAGAGGCGCATCTGCTCGATGTGTTCGTTCACCGATGCATCCTTCTCTATAAACGTATCGGAGGACGGGACATAGGCTTCGGGCTGGTAATAGTCGTAGTAGGAGACAAAATACTCGATGGCGTTATTGGGAAAAAATTCCTTGAACTCGCCATACAATTGCGCTGCCAGCGTCTTGTTGTGCGCCATCACGATGGTTGGCCGCTGCAGTTGCTCCACCACATGCGCCATGGTGAAGGTTTTGCCGGAGCCTGTTACTCCCAATAAGGTCTGCGCAGCAAGACCGGCCCGAGCGCCCTCCACTAACTGCCGGATAGCGTCCGGCTGGTCCCCGGCGGGCTGGAAGTGCGATTCAACCTTGAAGTGCTTGGACACGAATTGTCTACTCGGGCGCGCTACAAATAGCCCTCTATTATCATCTACCCAGAAGGCAAATGCAGCACGTATTCAACACGCTGATGGAACGCAGAATTAGCGGTTGACCGAGACGCAGTCCATCATTAATATACGCGACCTCTGGTTAACGCCATTCCGCCTTAGCTCAGTTGGTAGAGCAATTGACTGTTAATCAATGGGTCGCACGTTCGAGCCGTGCAGGCGGAGCCATATAGGGCAAGAATATTAAGGGGTTGCAGCAATGCAGCCCCTTTCTATTTGTCCGTTGTCTTATGGATGCAAAGCACCTCTTAGCAAGCACCTATGGCATACTGATCAAGCGAGCAAAATGGGGCTAAATTCGCCTGCATTAGCCATACTTGAGTGATGTGCAATGAAAAAACCATTTTTTGCTCTGGCACTCGGATTGTTGCTGGTCGCGGGAAGTGTTGCAGCCGCTTCGTCTGAACAACATGCGTCTTCTGCCGAATTCACGTTTCCGCTGGTTAACCCCCAACACGAAAATATGCAGCGGCTGCTGATCAATGCGATGGGCTATCTAAAACCGGAGCACGGCTTGGTCGAACCTGTTTCTGGTTACCCTGTCGAGGGTTGGAACCAGGATCCGCAGCGCGGACTCTACCTGCGCTCCTTCACGCAACTTACCGCTATTGGCGAGCAGCTTGAAATGCTGGCCAATATTGCTGCAGGTTATGCGGACAATCCCTACGTTTCTCGCACACAGGCACTAGGTCAGCTCGAGCTGACGCTTTCGAGCCTGCTGGCTGACCAACGAAATCCGGAGTTAAGCGCCGGGGGTCTCCTTGGAAATTTCCTCGGCTTTGATGCCGTTGGACGGATAGGACCGCTGACCGAGGAAGTGCAGAAGCAGAAGTTTGTGGATGCATTCGGGGTTGAGCAGGCTGCCAAAATTTGGCCTGCGCTCGTTGCCCAAGGCTGGATCATCCCGCAACAGGATGGTTCATTTGCCAAGATTTCGCGAAAAGGCGAGTACGGCTATAGTTTCTTCACGGGCGCACTGGCAACGTTCGACAAGAGCAACACCCGCGTAAAAATTATGGCCATACTGGACACACGGGTTGTGCAGATTATTTTCGGCGACAACGCCAATCTCACAGCATCGGCAGCCAAGGCGTTCGGTGCACTACTGCACCCTTCCATTGCGGATGATCCGGCGGCTGTTGGCCTGCGCCACAAGCTGGAGCGATTTATTGGTGGGCAGGAGCAGGGCTATCGCCAGCTCTATGACGAAAAATCAGGGTCGTTTTACTTTGGCTGGAATGCAACGCAAGACCGTAATACCGGATGGGAGGACAATAGCGGTAACTGGGTTGTCGGGCACATGGATTATCTCGTGAACGAGTTCCGCGGCCCGCTGATGTTTGTGGTGCAGCGTTTCAGCCTGCCGCCGGATACGATCAAGAACAGTGGATTCAAGATCAAGCCCTATCGCATGGCCAACGGGGGCGACGTCTATACATTGGCGACCTGGAATGGCTCGGCGTTTGAGGCGCTGGGCCTTTCACTTTTCATGCAGGAACTTAGCGCGCCTGGCTGGCGGGAAAACTTAGAGAACGCAGTGGACATCGAGCTCGATTTTTCAATCCGGCACCATCTACCCGGTTTCCTGAGCGAGGCTTACAGCGGTAACGGCCTGGAATACACTGGCAACATCGGTATTGCAGACGTCGCTGTGACCGACCAGCCACGCATCACTGATGCGCCATCGCTGTATTCCCTGGGCACCGCCTACGTAATTCGTCCGGATAACGTTGATCGCTTTATCGGCGACAACCACCAGCTGATTGAACAGCTTCTCACAAGTCACGGCCCGTGGGAGGGATTTAACACCACTCAGGGCAAAGCGATAGAGTTTCAGACCACGGCACACACACTGGCGCTCATTCTGGGAGGTATTGGTTCCGCCGAGCAAAACATGCAGCGCTACCTGACATGGAAGGGAATGACCCCTCCTTTCTATGACGAAGATACGAAGTCGCCAGTATTCAATTTTCTGGCAGCGCGCGTGCAGTGGATTCCATGGAGTCCGACTGGGGATTCAATGGCGGTATGGCGCGAAGAGAATCACATACGGATCAGTGCTGTCGCGGTGCGCAATGGCGCAATTACTATAAAATCGCCAGAAGACAAGCGGATCAGTTTATCCAACGGTGCGCTACTGATCCACTACCTGGCCGCCAAACCGCTTGAGGTCGTGATGACTCTGGCGGGCAGCCCGAGCGTGTTTCAAAACGAAATTTTCGTCCGCTTTGATGCCGCAGATACCGAACACAGTATCCGAATTCCAATGCCTGCAACACCTGGACTGGAAGATGTCATTGAACTGGTTATCCGCTTCGGCGACGAGCAAGTCCCGCTGCCAGTAGATCTGACCATCACTGGTTTTGAGTTCATTCCGGCGCAGTGATTTTGATTGTCTCGCCTCGCCATTCCACTTCTTGCAAGTGCGGCCACACGTCGCCTTTTTTTGCCCAATCGGCTACATGCAACTGTCCGTCGCGAATGTCCATCCCCAGCAAAGCCCTGGCAGCGAGCAGCATGCGTGCCGCCGACCCGGTGTACCAGCTCCAGCCACCCCGGCCGTCATAGCCGTGGCCGGCATAAACATCTGCCGCTTGCTGGTGTGGCTCTAGCCCGTAGTTTAGCCAGTGCTGCGCCGCTGTGTGTGTGATGGGAGAAATCTTGTGCCAGACCAACCCGGCCCGGTCGCGCCAAGCCTTAGCGGCGTTACCATTACCCTGTTCTTCCAGCATTGTAGCCAGCTGCAGGGCGGCATCCACCAGCCAGGAACTGCCATGGGAATACTGGGCGCCATTTTCCCGCACACCCGGAGGATATCGGGTAATCCGACCTGGATACGGCTTGGAAGATTGATCAAACGCGGGATCTAATAACAGGACCATGGCGTCACGTTCCAGCGCGTTCAGGCCGTGTAGCAGCGCCTCTTCACCATGCCCGGCATCAGCCACCCCACTTAAAATTGGCCAGGATGACATTAACGCATCATCAAAAACCAGTTCCTCGCCACTGTCAGAGATAGCCCGCACGTAACGATTGTCACGGCGCTGCTGTTCCAGCGTGGTCTTCAGTTGCTGCGCCGTTGCTAGTAGTTGGGCGCCGGCCTCGGGACCTTCCTGTGCTACAACCAATGGCACAAAATCTTTTAGCACGCCATAAAGGAAAAAACCTAACCACACGCTTTCCCCCTTGCCGCCACGACCCATCGCATCCAATGCGTCATTCCAATCTCCTGAGCCTATCAGCGGCAATCCATGCTCCCCCATCTGCGACAACACACGATCAATAGCCAGACGACAATGGATGTACAGCGAAGCCCGTTCGCGAGAACGCAATGGGACAGCAACGATCCCTTCATGGCCCGGGGGTATTGGCTTGCCTTCGAGAAAATATAGGATCTCATTCCAGATAGTGTGGTCGCCGCTCACCTTACAGTAGTGCAAAGTGACATAGGGCAACCACAGCATGATGTCGGATGTCTGGTTGCGCGCGCCAATGCCAGTTTCGCCATTGGCGGCCACGTGCCACCACTGCAGTACATCGCCCTCCAAAAACTGCTGAGCGCCATGCAACAGAATCTGCTTGCGACACAAATCCGGATGAGTAGCGGCCAGCGGCATCACATCTTGTAGATGGTCGCGGTACCCGTACGCACCACCGCGCTGGAACGGCCCGCTGCGGCCCCACAATCGGGCGGTTACCAGTTGGTAAGGAAGCCAATCATTCACTAGACGATCGAAGGTGGGATCAGCGGTCTTCACGCGCAGTCCCGAGTGAAACTGCTGCCACCATGCAGCACTTTCGGACGAAGCCTGCTGCAGCGCGGCAGGACTATGCAGCTTGTCTATGATGCTACGGGCTTCCTGCATGGATGGCGCTTGCCCCAGGACCAATCCCAGCTGCAGGGATTCTCCAGAAGGAATCACCACCACTTTAGTGAATGCGGCCACCCGGTAACCCGTATCCCGGGTAGCAGGATCAGGCTTGCCGGTGCGAACCATGGAAGGTATCTCCACACTCCCGCGCTCGCCAATGAAATGACTGTAGAGCGTTTCCACCGCATCAGGGAGGAACGTCGTAGCGACAAAAGCCGGGCCACGACAGAATTGTTGAGATGGATTTTCGGCAAAAAATGCATTGTGTGTTGCATCCCAATGCACCTCGAGAGTGCCACGGCTATCTTCGAGAAGCTCAGCCAGCACCAGCTGCAGACAAGCGCTCACCCGCAGACGTAACACCTGTTCACCCTCGTTACGTAGGGTAAGTAAGCGGCCCTCTGCCGGCTGGTCGCACAAGGTAAATACGTCCATTTCCAACACGAAGCCGGCACGCTTGGCTTTGTATCGCACACTACCCGGACGAAATTCAGACAGGAGTTCTCTCTCATCGTTAGTGCTAGCATTCTCACCCAGAGTCAACGGCAGGCGCAGCAACGGCTGGTCTGCATCCATATCCCAGAAATACCACGCCTGACCCGGTGGAGTGATGGAATCCAGAGCAGGACTGAACGGAGTAATGGCGTTTTGCTGCGAGTTCCCGCAGAAGGAGTACATGGCCCCCTGATTATTGGCGAAAGCACCGTAACCCCTGTCATTCGCCAGTGCATGGAACCAGGGTCGGGGGGTATTGGTGTTCACCTGAAGGCAGCGGCCATCAGTGCTAAAAAGCCAGGGAATCCTGTAGTCATTTGGCCTTGGCAATTCCGGTAAAGACCGTCGAGACTGTCCTAGAGACTGCTGCAGTTGCGGCACTGTCAGGAGCGGTGTTTTCAGGTGGAGATGCAAAAGATGCATAGCGTCCGCAGGGCTGGCAGCCCAGCCTTCCACGAAGGTCACGGTAATCTTTGCACCCGGCGCCAGCCGCACTTCAACGCCCAAGCTGGCGCAAGGATCGAACCGATGTACTACGCCTTCCTCCTGCAGCAGTGGCTGTCTCCGCAGCAAACCGGATGGATGCTGCCGCGAGCCCGCGCCGACGATGGCGGCACGGCTATCCTGAAACCCCAGCAATCGACAATGCTCCGGCAACTTTGCCAGTGCATGAAAGTAAACTTCTCCTGCCGATACCGAAGCAGTGGCTCCGAGCAAACGATTTGCGGCAAACAACGCTTGCAACGCCGGCACAAAACCAGAGCTGATATGTAGCTCGTTATAGCTATGCTGACGTGTCGCCATGCCTGCATCATTGAGCACGAGATCCCGGAAGCTGGTAATTTGCACCAGTCGCTCCTGCGTGCCGGTATTCGTTAAACTGATGTCCCAGCGTTCCAGCGGATCATAGGGATCCACGTTGACAGATGCCCCAGCATGCAATTCGCCATGATGGCAGGAGTAGATCCACTGCTTGCCGGGTGCCATCTTCGCTGCATACAGCGCATTGGGAGCTGGACTAGGTGACGCATGCAGCGACCATACCTGCGGCGTTCCTTCAGGGTGACATTCCGTGAGGTAGAAAATCTTGCCTATGGGCGAATGAGGCGACACGGGGCGTCGTGTCAGGTCTATGTATCCACCTGTGCCATAATCTCGCCGGGATTCACTAAATCCTCGTCCCAGCTGATCCAATGACAGCGCATAGCGGCTATTACCCATGCGGAAAACCTCATTCGTCCAACCGCTATAGCCGCCAGCTGAAGATCTGCCCCGGCGCAATCGCCACACTGCCACCAGTACACCAGTGATGGCGAAGACTGCGCAGATCAGAGTGCTGGCGGAAGGTGCTGTTGACGGCGCTTGTAACGACATCTGTTCAGCGCTGTTCCAGGCGACAACCCACTCCTGCCCTCGCGGAATGTAAAACGGCAGCAGTAGTGGCATCCACGTACCAAATCGACGCAGCCCTTCCGGAATGTAGCGAGCGGCCGCAGGGTAACCCACGGTGCGAGCTACTTTTTCGTCGAGCATGTCGCCGCCGATAAAGGACAGATTAACCAGCGTCGCGACGCGCAGTCCCATATGGTCAAACCAGATCAGGATGCGTAACCAATCGAATGCCAGCAGACTGACAAACACGTTAATACTCCAGTTTCTAAAGGCGGTGTCTTCCAGCACCACTGCCATCCCAGTCGCTACCACCGTGCGTATGGCGCCGTCCTGGTTGTACCACTGGGGATCCGGAGCCATGCGCAGGAATGAAAAAATAATCGGCGCCATCCACAAGCCCCACCGCTCCACGAGCAGTGCTTGCACGATGACTTTCTTCAGACCATCGGTGGTGGCAAACTCGCTGATCGGACGCGTACTGCGTTTTAGCAATGCAGTGAGGAATACCATATTGAGGCTAAACAGCGGGGCTGCCAGAGACCAGCCGATGACACCGGATAGGGATTCATTGAAGAGCAGTCGGCTACCGCTGGTCTCCAATCCCAGATTAAGCATACCCCATTTGCTAAATAGCGGATAAATGATGTAGGGTTCCGGCGACTCAACAGCAAGCGTCGAGTAACGAGCGAATTTCTGCAGAATCACCTGCAGCTGACTGGACTCCCCGTACCAGGTAAGTGCCGCGCCGGTGACCCCGCCCAATACCAACTGCACAAGGTAGACTTTCCAACCTTGGAAATACTGCCGCCGCCCACCGATAATGCGATGCCCATCACGTAACAGATACACACCAGCAAAGACCATCGCACCCAGTGCAAATCCAAAGCCGGAACGTTGCCACGGGTCGCGACCCGGTAGATCAAGATGCAGTGCCAACACAACGCCGGCGCCCACGACAAGGCCTCTCAGATAATTCAGTGGATCGCGTAGACTACTCGATAGTCGTATTACGAACGGTGCGCTGCCGTCAAAACTCTCTACAATGGTTTTCACCACGGGAAACAATACGCCGCCCAGTAGAGTGCCGCTGACGTAAGGGTAAGCCAGTATCAACGCGGCAAGACTGTGATACCCGCCAGCCAAGAGATGTATGAATGTCATAAACAGACCACCATACAGAGCACCCTTGTAAGCGCCCTGTTGCCAGTGACCTCGCGCTCGATCGACAGTGGGCGGACGCCCCTCCAGCGCATCCATCAGCAAGCCGGTTACCAGATAGGTTTGTGCCCATAGCGCTGCCTGCGACAATACTGCAGTCACAATAACGATTGCCACATGCAGCACCGGCAATGACAGCATTGTGCTGAAACGCCAAGGAACATTGGCCAGCGTCGGGCTAAACGCCACCAGTACAGATACACCCGACAACATAAGCACCATTGAAAAATGCAGTGCAAACGACTGTCTCGTGACCGATGCCAGTAGCTGCACGACCGTCAAGTTGAATATCAGTACCACTAATACACGCAACAATAGTGACTGCGCGGGCAAGACCGGAGATACCAGAAGCAAGAGCCAGTTGAACAGGCAGGGCACCATCACCAGCGCGATAACCTCGCGTATATGGAGTCCACGCCCACGCACAGCCAGAGAACCGGCATTGACGCAAAACGTAATAATCACAAGCAGCGTGGCACCTGCACGACTGAAAGTGAATACACCCTGCAGATCAAGTGGAACACTCCAAACAGACAGCGTCGTATCGACTTGCAGGTTAAAAAATAGGAAGGTGAACACCAGAGGCAGGACTTCTCCCACGGATGGCAGTGTGCGAAACAGCGTCCAGCACAGCAACGTAATAGCCCCAAGATGCAGAAGCACTGCGCCAGATAGGGTCAATGGCGACTCATGCAGGCTAGCGATCCACACTGAAGTCGCCGCCATCCAAAAAGCCAACAGCCAACCCAGTGCTGCAGTCGATTGCACTCTTACTTCCATCGACATATCCTGAAAGACATACCAGCCATACAGCCAATTTAGGTTGTCATTGCAGCGACTGCAATGGCTATTGCCAGTAAATGCGATAGCGCCTCCGACGACCCAGTCACAATCTGTTACTCCGGCGATGACTCGGTAAGCCATATGCCCTATAGTGGCATGACAGTTGCAAAAGCTATCGCTTGAATAGCTGTGGTGACGGACGGGTAATGGAGCCCCTTGTCGGTGGAGGCAACATCTGTCCCTCAATGGATGAGGAGCCGTTGAAATGCATATCGTCAGTAAAATCGTCACTCTTTTTGTTTTGTTGGGGCTAGTTTTGATCTGCCTGGCGACAGGATATGTGGCTCAGCGAGAGTATCACCTCGCCCTGGAAAAATTGGTTAGTGAAGTGGCAGCACGTGTGCTGGATCGGCCGGAGCTGCAGCTATACATATATCGTCAGGACAAATCCGGGTTGCAGCACACCCTTGGTAGTATCCTAAAATCGAATACAGTTTCAGTTGCGAGCGCCTATAGCAATCTTGGCAAGACACTGGCTAGTAGAGATCACGTTGGCGCGACAACCAGTCATCTCCCTCCACTGAAATCCCTGCGAACAAATCTGTCAGTGACAGAAACCGGTTTGATTGCGCTTGACCGAGCGCAAAAGCAGTACGAACCTGGATTTTGGTCTTCTCTGGTGGCAAGCGATCCGGCCATTTACCTTACAATGCCCGTTTTTTCCAAGGTTAATCCCGCGTCAAAAGGCCTCGAATTCGAGGAATTTGCAGAAACGGCGATCCAATCAGATGGCAACAACAGCTTGGCAGTGATTGGGTATCTACAATTGTCTATAGATCGCAACCTATTGCTACGCGATATCCGTCCTGCAGTGGGCCGTGTGTTTCTAGGTAGCCTAATACTGCTACTGCTGTTTGCAACGGCCCTCTACTGGATCACGCGACACATGCTGTCTCCCCTTAAAGAGCTGTCACAGCTTGCCCGTCAAATCGCGGCCGGAGAAGGCAACAGTGAGGAGGGTGGCAACCCCGGTGATGATTTTCAGGACATCGCCAATGCAATGCATGGCGTGCTGAAGGGTTCAACCAGCCATAAGCACGAGATCGAACTAGAGACCAAGCTACTGATGATGAAGGCGGACGAAAGAGCATCCCAGCTTTCACTGCGTGAACAGGAGCTCAGTCAGGCAACCGAAGAAATTAACGTCACCAGAGAGCAACTGCATCGACTGGCCAACTATGACCGCCTCACCTCTCTACCCAATCGTCAGTTGTTTACGGAGCAACTTGAGTTGCTTCTGCGTGTGTGCGCCCGTAGTGCAAAACCACTGGCATTGCTCTTTATCAATCTGAAGAACTTCCATCGCATCAACGAATCGCTGGGGCGCAGCGCCGGAGACATGTTATTGCAGGAGGTTGGTAAACGCCTGGTAGGCTGCCTGCGCAACAGTGACGTGCTGACACACTATGTGACCTCAGAAGAGGGTTTGAATGTCTCCCGTCTTGGTGGCGATGAGTTCGCCGTAGTCCTGAGCCAACTCGATAGCATTGACTCAGCCGGATTGGTAGCACAGCGCGTATTCGACAGATTGGTCGAACCCATGACCGTTCAGGGCCATGAATTGGTGGTAAATCCCAGCATCGGTATTGCAGTGGCACCACGTAATGGCATGGATGCAGAAGACCTGCTCAGAGCTTCTTGTACCGCAATGCATCACGCCAAATTGACCAGCAGTAATGCCGTTCTTTTTTATACAGATGATATGCAGGACACTGGTCAGGATGATTTGAAAATGGAATCAGAGCTGCGCAAGGCACTTGAGCGCAATGAGCTCTGCCTGCACTACCAACCTCAGGTCGACACCACCGACGGCTCCATCATCGGCGCCGAAGCACTGCTGCGCTGGGAACACGCAGAGTTCGGGCTGGTGTCTCCTGCCCGGTTTATCGGTCTGGCAGAGAAAATGGGAATCATCTGGGAACTCGGTGACTGGGTGTTGGTGGAGGCCTGCCGCCAGATGCGGGAGTTCAAAGAACAAGGCCTCGACCTGCCCAGGATAGCGATAAATATCTCACCTCAACAGTTCAAACCCACGTTTGTAGCTCGCCTAAAAGAAGTCTTACAGCTTGCGGATCTGGCACCTTCTATGTTGGAACTTGGCCTCTCAGAGGCCATTTTGATGGACAACGATAGCAATGTCCTCAAATTCCTGCAGGAACTCAAGGAGACTGGCGTCTATCTATCCCTGGAGAATTTTGGGACAAATCACGCACCCATTACTTATCTGAGTCGCCACCCACTGGATGAAATTAAAATCGATCGCAGTTTTGTCCTTGACTGCGACAAGCGTAAAGATGCCGCCAAATTGGTAAAAGCAATTATCGCTATGGCCAGAAGCCTGAACCTGCGAACGGTAGCCGAAGGTGTCGAAACTGAAGGCGAGTACCGATTCCTCGCCGAGAATGGCATTAGTATCATGCGGGGGTATCTATTTAGTAAGCCGGTGCCAGCCGCCGCTTTGCAGCAGCTGTTGGTAGTACCCTGGCATTTCATGAGCCAGATTCAGCGCATGGCTCTGGTGGCTGAACTTAACTCGCCCTCGACAGCATAATGATCGCGTAAATCGCCTGCCGCAAAGGATGCTGCACCCGTCGATCGGGGTCCAACTGCTGCAGGGCAACAAATCGTAGCGTACTCGAATAGACTTGCTATACTGAAACGGTTGTCTCTATTATCTTTTGGAGGAATCATGCCCAGCATCTACGATAAGAATAAGACCTCACTAAAGCTTCTCACTGTTGTACTTGGGCTCTCCATGCTCTGGGCTTGCTCGGGTGGCAGCAGCAATTCAAACAGCCTGGGCGCCACCCCCGTCGACCCTGAATTTCCCGACTATACGGTGGTTACCCTTGAAGCAGGGGATGATCTGGAGACCAGGGCATTGGAAGCCCTGATTAAAGCTGAGCCGAATACCATTATCGAATTACCGGCAGGCACCTATGACTTTGTGGGCGAATTGAGCGTCAGCGTCGACAACATCGTGTTGCGCGGGAAGGGCATGGATGCAGCAGCGGGTACCGTGTTGCGCTTCGACAATCAGACCACGGGCAGCCAGAGTATTCTTGCGACAGGAAACAACTTTGTCGTGGAAGACCTCGCGGTGGAAAATTCGCCTGGGGACGCCATAAAAATCGAAGGCTCCAATGGTGTCACCATTCGCGCCGTGCGAATTGAATGGACCAATGGCCCCGACGAGAAAAATGGCGCCTATGGCCTGTACCCGGTGCAATCGCGAAACGTTCTCATTGAAGATTGCGCAGTGCGTGGCGCCAGTGATGCGGGCGTGTACGTAGGCCAATCCGAGAACATTATCGTGCGCCGCAACTACGTCTACGAGAACGTTGCCGGTATCGAAATTGAAAATTCCAAGTTTGCCGATGTATACGAAAACAACACCACGGGTAATACCGGCGGCATATTGGTGTTTGACCTTCCAGGCCCTCCGGTGCAGGGTGGGGAAGCCACTCGTGTATTCAATAATATGATCGTGGACAATAATGAACCCAACTTTGCCCCGGCGGGGAACATTGTTGGTCGCGTGCCGGCGGGGACTGGCTTAATGATAATGGCCAACGACGATATCGAGGCGTTTGGTAATACCATCACCGGTAATAGCTCCTTTGCCGTTCTGATTGTGAGCTACTACTTTGTTGATCTTGGCGTCAGCAAACCAACCTACGACCCCGTGCCGGAAAAAATCTTTGTGCACAACAACACAATGAGCAACAATGCCTACGATCCTCAGGGTGACGCTGCTTTGGTCGGGCTGGTTGTCGGTGAATCGTCCGCCGTTTTCTATGATAGCGGCGGTGTTGGTACAGATGCAGGGTTACTGGTCGAGTTTCCAGACGGCTTAAGTGAAGACCAGGCGATTTGCATAGTCGAAAATGCGCCTGAAAGCACGTTCGGCCAGTTCAATGTAGCAGTCATATTGGGCGGCCTGCCCTATGATCCAGCAATCTCCACCGACCCGGAATACTTTAATTGCCGTCACGCATCACTTCCACCGATCGTACTGGAACCACCCGTTGACCCGAACGATCCTGGCATCCCCCCGATTGATACAGCGGCCCTGTGTGGCGCAGAAGGGACGGGCGTCAATACCGATGCTATCGTGGCTGATTGCCCTAATCTTTCGGATTACCGACTTTTTGAGGAATCCACTAACCCCCTGAGCAATTCGAACAGCGGCGTTCCTTACGACCTGAACACCCCCCTGTTCACTGATTACGCGAACAAATATCGCTTTGTGTTTGTCCCGGAAGGAGCGAAGGCTGCGTATCGGTCCCAGGACGTGTTTGACTTCCCGGTGGGCACCATTATCGCCAAGACCTTCACCATACAGGCTGATCTGCGCGTCGATGGCAGCGCCGAGGAGATTATTGAAACGCGTTTGTTAATTCATCGTAAGGAGGGCTGGAAAGCGTTGCCCTATATCTGGAATGCCGACAAATCCGAAGCTGTTTT
>JANNXP010000100.1:0-3611 GCA_031409615.1 Haliea sp.
TCCGCAGGGAAAAACTCGAGCGCGCTTTGCAACAGGCCGGGCGGCTGGGCGCGGCGCCGCTCGGCAAGCTTGCCTCCGCTGACACACGAGTGGCACGGCGCGAATACATCGCGATCAGGTTCCGGGACGAACTTCGCTTGATTCCATTGAAGGATGTACGCTTTTTTCGTGCCGACCAGAAGTACGTCACTGTGTATCACGCGGCGGGCGAAAACCTCATCGATGAATCGATGAAGCTGCTAGCCGAGGAGTTCGAACCCGACTTCGTTCGCATCAACCGGGGCATCCTGGCGGCAGTGAGCGCGATCGAGGTCCTCGAGCGGGACGGAGAGGGGAACCACCTGGTGCGTCTGCGAGGAACCGCAGACACGCTTCCCGTCAGTCGTCGCCGCCTGGCGGCGCTAAAGCGCGCGATGCTCGCCCGCAAACACCAATGAAGCAAGAATTGCCACCAGCCGGTAAATGGGACGATGCCATGCCTTCGCTAATGCCTTCGCGACAGCGCACGGATCAGGTGACACCGCAACAGGATTTCTTTATCCCGGACCTGTGTGCGACGCGTCCAACGGTGTTGTCGATCCTGCTGTCAGAACTGGTGGTGCTGGTGCATGTTCTCGCAAGTAGCGGCCTGCCCCGGTTCGGCTGGGACGAGTTCGGCCTGACTTCGCTGTTCGTGTTGTGGGTGGTACTGCTGAGTAACTTGCTGCTGTGCTGGTGTCGCCGGCCCTTCAGTCGTCTCAGCCTGCCGCTCATGACACTGTCCAGCCTGGCCTTGATCACACTTGTGACGCTGGTGACAAGTGTGCTGGTCCAGGTATTTTTCGCGCAGCTGGCGAATATCCAGGATGACCACTGGTGGGTCGTGCGCAACCTTTTGGTGGCCATTGTGTTGGCGGGAATCGTGTTGCGTTATTTTTACCTGCAGCAACAGCTGCGCCTGCAGGAACAGCTTAACTTGCAGGCGCGGCTCGACTCCCTGCACACCCGGATACGGCCGCATTTCCTGTTCAATACCCTCAACAGCATTGCCAGCCTGATCATGTCGCGACCCGAAACCGCAGAGAAGGCGGTAGAGGACTTGGCAGAGCTGTTCCGGTCCAGCCTCAAGGAAAGCCGTGAGCCGACAACGGTGCAGGACGAGATCCACCTGACCCGGTTATACCTGGGTATAGAAGAGTTGCGCCTGGGCCAACGCCTGCAAGTGCATTGGGACGTGGACGAGAAGACCCTCGGGGCTTCCATGCCGACTCTGGTCTTGCAGCCCCTGGTAGAGAACGCGGTGTATCATGGTATATCCCGCTTGCCCGAGGGTGGCAATATCGACATCCGCATTGCGCGTAAGGGTGATGAACTCGCCGTCTCCGTCGATAATCCGGTGCCCGCGGCGGGCGCCACGTTGATGGGCAACAAGATGGCCCTCGCCAACGTGGCGCAGCGCCTGCAGGCAATCTATGGCATGGGGGCGACTCTGGAAGTTTTTCCGGGTGTGGAACACTTCCGGGTTGAACTCGCCTACACGCCGCCTTTTCGGTGAACCCAAAACTGTGAACTAATCCACAGTTGCGGCTCCTGCTTACCGCTGGTCGCCCACGACCGGCCACTTGTCAGCGCCATGGTGGTTCCGGCGGACGTGCTCTGCTAGCTTGATCACATGGATTTGTAATCGTTCAAGGTAGGGGTAGGTCTCAATGACACTCAGAAAGTCGAGTGATGGGTTCACGCTCATTGAACTTATGGTTGTGGTGGTCATAGTGGGCGTGCTCACGATGGTCGCCTACCCGGCCTATCAGTCGTTCACTATTAAAGCCAATCGCGCGGAAGCCAAGTCCTACCTTATGCATCTGGCGCAGAGGGAGCAATTGTATTTCAACGATGCGCGCACGTATGCGGAAACTGCCGAAGAGTTGAAGACGGAAACACCTGGGCGTGTAGACGAAAACTATGCAGTGACTTTTGAAATTACAACTATTGACCCCCCGCCAACCTTCAAGATCACAGCGACACCTATTGACGATACACGCCAGGAAGGTGATGGCGTTTTGTCGATCGATAATACAGGTGAAAAATTGCACGCGGGAGATGCGTGGTGACCACTGGCCTCGTCAGCGTTCGTTCCTTGTCTGGGGCCAGCTATCCCCTGAGGAGTGTCCGCACGCGAAAACATTCACACCGGGGTTTTAGCCTGGTAGAACTGATGATCGGCCTGGTGCTGGTTGCCATTCTCATGGGCATCGGCCTGCCCATGTTTCGCAGTTTTATACTTGAGCAGCGCTTGCGTGCCACCAGTTCCGATTTGCGCATCGCACTGACGATGGCGCGATCCGAGGCTGTGAAGCGCAACAGAGTGGTTGAGTTGCTGCCTAGCGCCGACGGGTGGGGCGGCGGTTGGACGATCCCAAGCCCGATTGACGGTGATCCAGATATTTTGACGCATAAACAGGGAGGGGATGTGACGATTACGACAGATCCTGATGGCGAAACGCCGCTGTTCTCCCCTATGGGACGCCCAGACGCTGAGATCGCATTTGAGGTTGATGTAGACCCCGAATCGGGCGGCACGCTGGGCTGCTTGCAACTACAATTGGATGGTCGGCTGAATTCCATGAAAGGCGCTTGTCCCTGATGAATGATATCCATTTCAGGGAGTCATCCCGCGGTTTCACCTTGATTGAGGTGCTGGTGACTATTGTCATTCTCGCCATCGGCCTGCTCGGGCTTGCCCTGATGCAAACCACCTCACTGAGCAACCAGCTCGAAGCTTACCAGCGCGCCCAGGCGATGCTGTCGTTGGAGGACATGGCAAATCGCATTCGCGTGAACAGCGCTAAAGCGATGGACGCGGTTACTCCTGGGTACCCGGACGTAGACGACCTTGGCGTCACTGAGGAAGTATGTCTCGCCACGCCTCCCGCTACGCCGGATGAAATCGCCGCTAGGGATGTGTGTCAGTGGAAGAACGCCCTGGCAGGCGCGGGCGTGACACTGGGTGATAAGAACGTGGGCAGTCTCGTGGGCGCCAGAGGCTGTATCGAAAACCTGGCCGGCTCTGGCGACGGCGATATCATCATCAGGCTGACCATCGCCTGGCAGGGTACCGTGGCCACGGTAGAGCCCGATTCTGACTGTGGCCAGGGTGCGTTTGGGGATGACGACAGTCTGCGCAGGGTAGCGAGTGTCAATGTGGTGTTAGGGGATTTGGCGCTGTGACTATGAAACTAACGCACAGGCAACTGCAACGAGCACAAACGGGCTTCGGAATTATCGAAATCATGATTGCCCTGGCGCTGGGCATAATTATCATGCTGGGTGTCACGCAGGTTGCCACCAATAATAGCGATACCCGTTATGAACTTGATCGCGCCGGTCGGCAGATGGAAAACGCGGCCTTCGCCCTGCGCGAAATAGAGAGCGACCTGACCAACGCCGGTTTTTGGGGAGAAATGGGCGCGCAAACTGTAGGCACACTACCACCGGTGTGCCCCACGACTGCCTGCGATGTTTTCGATACAGGCTCCCCCTCGGACCTTAACGAGGGTGCCCTGAACGACCCGTCGACTACTTGCGATCTGAATCGCGCGCTGCGTTATCCCTTGCAAGGTGGGACGGTGCAA
>JANNXP010000101.1:0-6348 GCA_031409615.1 Haliea sp.
CTTGCTGGCCGTTTTGTTCTGTGCTGTTAATCCGAACCATTTGGGTTTGGTGGGGGGTGGTGGTTTTCGTCCCCTTGGATAATATCTCGGCTGTCTTTACTCGTGTCCTCTCCCCCCACACCGCACCTGCCGCATGACATACCCGGGTGACGTACCTAACCGGTGATGCACCTGCCGGATGGGCCGCTAAACCGCAGAGCGAATCGCCGTTAGAAGTCCTTGCGCACACTGACGCCCCAGGTGGCGGGTTCCTGGTAGTAGGCAATGAAGCGTCCATCTTGAATCACGGCGTCGGCGATCGTGCTGGTGGCCTCGGAACCGAAAACATTGCGGCCCCAGAAGGTCAGGGTAGTCTCATAGCGCTCGAACACGATGCCGCTGCGCAGATTGACCACGTTATAGGAGCCATCCATCTTTTCCGGGTCATTGTTCACATCGGTCATGCGCTCGTCGATGTAGACGAATTCACCGTGGACAAAGGCGCCATAACCTGCCGCGAGCTGAAACTGCTGGTTGGCTGACAGAGACAATACGTTTTCGGGGTTACCGGATACCATGCCACCACTGCGATCACAGGTACCGTCGCCGTTGGCGTTAGGGTCGGGCTGCCCCGTCTGCCATGGCGTGCCGGTCCAACAGGGGCCATTTTGGAAGTCCGCGTATTCCGCGTGGTTGTAGGCATAGCCTACAGTGACAGTGGTGTTGTCAGTAGGCAGCCACAGTAAATCCACTTCAGTGCCATAGGTCTCGGCCGTGCCGGCGTTATCCAGAGCAAAACCAGTACCCTGGAATGAAATCGTCTGCAGGTCGTCGGTATCGGTTTTGTGCACGGCGACGTTCAGTCGCAACGCCTGGTCAGGAAATTCAGACTTCATACCCAACTCATAGGATTCCGCCGTTTCCGGTTCAAATACGGTGTCCAGAGAGTCTGCAATGCGGTCGGTATTGACGCCGCCCGATTTGTAGCCAGTACCGTAGGAGGCATAGAACATGGTGAGATCATTCATAAACCAGCTCAGCTTCAAGGTTCCGGTTACTTTGCTCTCGTCAAAATTTTCATCGACATTGTCTCTGGGCGCCAAGGGTGGGAATTGCTCGAATCCGCCGGGTGCCGGATCGGGATTTTCAGTAAATGTGTTCTGCATATCCTTGTTTTCAGTGGTCCAGCGCATGCCGGCAGTGACAATAAGCTGGTCGGTGATGTTGTAGTCCGCCTGTCCGAATGCGGCGTAGCTGTAGTGCTCCTGATTGGCGACATTGAGGGCAGAGCTTCCCCCTGGAAAAAATGACGGTGGGATGGAGCCGGGGGGCAGGCCGAGAAAGGCGGTGGCCAGGCCCACTGCGTCTTCACCGACGATGGTGTCAGATGCCGAATCCAGTTTCTGATAGTAGTAATAAAGGCCAGCCACATAGGTAACCGGGCCATTGTCGTTACTGATGCGCAATTCCTGCGTGTACTGGCTCTGATCGACGTCATTGGTCCTGCTCAGCGCATCGATATCATAGAAGTCGGCATCGACGTTGTCGTAGGAATCGTAGGCTCGATAGGCACTGATACTTGTTACCAGGAAATGTTCCGCCTGCCAGTCGGCCTGCAGTGAGACACCCTCGTCGGTATTCTGTGACTCCGGTTTGAAGCTGGTGCTAACCTTGTAATCGTAGAAATCCCTGCCGCTGAGCACGGTGCCGCCCAGTTGATCCTGTACGGCTGTGTCTGTGCCAATTTTTCCATTGGGCGGAGGGTTCGGGGTATAGAAGTTGTTTTCCCAGTTGCCTACCGCACAACAGTACTCATCGACTTCAGAATGATCGCCTATAAAGCGGACAGTGAGATCCTCGTTTGGCGTATACAGAGTCTGGAAACGCAGACCCCAGCGATTCCTGTCGTTTAATGCATCCTTTTCCTGAATATCCTCTCCGACCACATCGACGTAGCCATCGCGATCTGTGTTGAAGCCGGTGACACGCGCTGCTAGCACATCGTCGATAACAGTGAATGATTTCGCGCCACTGACCTCCCACAGGTTGTAGTCACCTGCACCTGCATCGAGGAAACCGCTGCCCTCGAAATCGGGGGCCACACTGTTGACTGTAATGGCGCCGGCCGGCGTATTGCGGCCAAACAGTGTGCCCTGCGGACCGCGCAGGACCTCAACGTCCGCGACATCGACCAGATTATTGATCATGGAGCCCTGTCGCGCCCGGTACACACCGTCGACGTACAGGCCGACCGAGGATTCGAGGCCGAAATTCTGTGAGCTGGTAAATATCCCCCGGATGCCGAACACCGTGGTCGTGGACGTCTGGGCTGCAGTGACCTGCAAGCTTGGGGCAATATTGGTAAGCTCGGACATGTTAGTGACGCCCGAATCTCGCAGCACCGCTCCCGAAAAGGCAGACACCGCGACGGGCACATCCTGCAGGTTTTGCGTACGCATCTGGGCGGTGACGACCACTTCTTCCAGTTCGCCCTCGGCCAGTGCCGGATTGGGACCGAAAATACAGAGGGCAACGCCGAGTGCAATTGTTAAAGGTTGTCGTCGCAGATACGTCATAATCAAAACCTCGTTACTATTATTTCTCGTTACTATTATTTGTAGTAGGGTCTGCGGCTTCAGTACACGACACCAAAAACCGATTTTTATCTTAGGCGAGTGGTGGGGAAAAGTCACCGCATTAATTCCCCTTCATGCCCCGTGGGCTTGTAATGAGCGTCTGTTTACCAGAAAGTGGCTATGGGGCTATGGGGCTATGGGGCGATGTGGCCAGTATATTAGAAGTAGCCAGTGCGCACATTTTCACGCACCACCATCTTGCCAGGCTTGGAGACCCCTAATGCCCTTTCCCATATATCAGGTGGATGCCTTTGCGGATGCGGTCTTTACCGGGAATCCCGCCGCGGTAATGCCACTGGACAACTGGCTGGACGATAGTCTGTTGCAGGCCATTGCGATGGAAAATAACCTGCCAGAAACCGCTTATATTGTAGAAGCGACCGATGGGTATCAGTTGCGCTGGTTCACGCCCCAGGTGGAGGTAGATCTCTGCGGTCACGCCACTCTGGCGGCGGCCCACGTGCTGTTCGAGCACATGAACTACAGCGGCGCTGAGATTCTCTTTCACACGCGCAGTGGCATGCTGCGCGTGTATCGCAGCGGTGCGCTGCTTACGCTGAATTTTCCCGCCACAGCTTTGGTTTCGATCGACGTTGACATCGCGGTGTGCAAAGCCCTCGGTGCCATCGCCAGCGAAGCACTGGCCCCGTCCGGCAAGCCCGGTGCGGTTCTCTATGTCTATGAGTTTGAGAAGGACATCGCGACATTGAGCCCCGACTTTAGCGCGTTACTGGCGGCCAGTGCGCACCCCGTCATCGTGTCCGCACCCGGCAATGAGTGTGATGTGGTCTCCCGCTTCTTTGCTCCTCAGGTCGGTATCAACGAAGACCCGGTCACCGGCTCGGCGCACTGTAGCCTAGTGCCCTATTGGGCCGCTCGACTGCATAAAAGCGGGCTGCAGTGCCGGCAGATTTCCGCGCGCGGCGGGCGTCTGGACTGCGAACTCAGGGACGGTAGGGTGTTTATGACCGGATCAGCGGTGACGTTTATGCAGGGGATTGTTCAGGGACCTTGATGGCGCTTTGTAACCGTCCTCCTCGATGGCCGACAACAGCCGCGTCATTGACCAGGATAGCCACGTCACCGACTAGGACAGCTGCGCCACCACATCAACCATGGCACTGGTCAGAGTAGCCACATCCGCAGTGCCCATGATATACGGCGGCATCGCGTACACTAGCTTGCCAAAGGGCCGCACCCACACACCGCGCTCGACAAACAAGGGCTGCGCGACGCGCATATCGATGGGTTCCTTTAGCTCGATCACGCCAATGGCGCCCAGCGTGCGCACCTCTGCAACACTGTCCAGCTCCCGCGCTGGAGCGAGACCGGCAGCAAGCTCAGAGTGCAGGCGTGACACTGTATGCTGCCAAGGCTGTGACAGTAACAGCTCGATGCTGGCGATGGCCGTCGCGCAGGCCAGCGGATTGGCCATGAAGGTTGGGCCATGCATGAAGGCGCCCGGTGCGTTGTTGCTGTTGCTGATACCGCTGCTGATGCGCTCATTGCACAACGTCGCCGCCAGCGTCATATAGCCGCCGGTCAGTGCTTTGCCCAGACACAAAACATCCGGCACCACGTTCGCATGCTCCAGGGCAAACAGTTTGCCGGTGCGACCGAAACCGGTGGCGATCTCATCAAAGATCAGTAGTACGTCGTAGTGATCACACAGGGCCCGCAGTCTGACCAGATACTGCGGCGAGTAAAAGCGCATACCACCGGCGCCCTGTACTACCGGCTCCACAATGACGGCGGCAAGCTCGGTGCTGTGCCGGGACAACAGCATCGTCAGCTCGTGCAGCTCGCTCTCCTCACAGGGTCCATCGAAAGCGCAGGACGGCGCGGGCGCAAAAATCTGCTGCGGCAGGGCCGCGCCAAACAAGTGGTGCATACCCGTGACCGGGTCGCACACTGACATGGCGCCGAAGGTGTCGCCGTGATAGCCGTTGCGCAGCGCCAACAGTTTTTGTTTCGCGGGTTGGCGCACGCTGTACCAGTATTGAATGGCCATTTTTATGGCGACTTCCACGGCGACCGAACCGGAGTCGCTGAAAAACACCCGATCCAGGCCCGGCGGAGTGAGTTCAACAAGCAACTGTGCCAGTTGTACCGCCGCAGGATGGGTCAATCCGCCGAACATCACGTGGGCCATGGTGTGCAGTTGCGACTCTACCGCCCGGTTGAGTACCGGGTGGTTGTAGCCGTGGATGGCGCACCACCAGGAGGCCATACCGTCGATCAGTTGCCTGCCGTCCGCCAGTTCCAGGCGCACTCCGCTGGCGCTGACCACAGGATAGACATCGGGCCCGCCGGTGGCTGGAGCATAGGGGTGCCACACTGCGGCGCGATCGCCGCGCTGCAGTTCATCCCAGGATAGGTTTTTCATGACTCGGCCAGTACCATGGCCACGGTAGGCAGCACATTTTTCAGGATCAGGGGCTGCGCTGCCACCGACGGGTGGAGGCCATCGTCTTGCATGAGCAGCGGGTCGGTAGCCACCCCGTCAAGCAGGAAGGGCGCCAGCACGCTGCCTGTAGCACTGGCTACCTCACGGAAGCTCTCGTGAAATCCTGTGGTGTAGCGCGTGCCGTAGTTGGGTGGAATCTCCATCGGCAGCAGGATGACCCGGGCACCGGCCTGCTGTGACAGCTGCGCCAGCTGCGTAAGATTGTCCTGCAGCGTCTTGAGAGGATAGCCACGCAAGCCGTCATTGGCTCCCAGCTCAATAATCACAACAGTGGGCTGGTGCTCCTGCAGCAATGCCGGCAAGCGCCGCAGGCCTCCGGCTGTTGTTTCTCCACTGATACTGGCGTTGACCACGCCGGTTGGCGCACTCTGCTGTTGCAGCCGAGTGGCAAGTTGCGCGACCCAGCCCTGTTCCAGAGACATACCATAGGCGGCACTGATACTATCCCCCAACACCAGAATCTTCTGTTCAGTGGCGCGCGCCTGTCCCGCTATTGCCAGTAACAGCCATCCGAATACGACCGCTGCGCGTAGTACGCGGTAGAGGATACGCTTAATGATCAAATGTGAAAATCTCCAGAAGCGGGTGCCCATGGCGGGCGTTGAGCTTGCGATACTGAAAGGGATCACACTGGAAATCAAGTCGGGAGAATCGGTGGCGATTATCGGGGCCTCCGGCTCGGGCAAGTCGACCCTGCTGGGGCTGCTCGCCGGCCTCGATGAAGCGACCGCCGGGGTGGTGACTATCAACGGCACCGATCTGGGCGCACTGGATGAAGATGGTCGAGCCCGTTTTCGCGGACGCCATATCGGCTTTGTGTTCCAGTCCTTCCAGCTATTACCGGCGCTGACCGCGCTGGAAAATGTGATGCTGCCCATGGAACTGCAGGGTCATAGCCGTGTTGCCGAGCAGGCTGAACACTACCTGCGGCGCGTCGAATTGGGCGCCAGAATGAGCCACTATCCGCTGCAGCTGTCGGGTGGTGAGCAGCAGCGGGTCGCACTGGCCAGGGCATTTGCGTCCAAGCCAGCGATCCTGTTTGCCGATGAACCCACTGGCAATCTCGATACGCGCACCGGTGAGCATATTATCGATCTGCTGTTTGAGCTTAATCGGGAGGAGGGTACGACCCTGGTGCTGGTGACCCACGACCGGATGTTGGCAGATCGTTGCCAGCGCCGCCTGCGGTTGGACGGCGGCGCGCTGGTGCAGGAGTAGGGGCCGGATGTCGATGACCGCCACAAAAATGCTGGCCCGCGATTGGCG
>JANNXP010000102.1:0-4280 GCA_031409615.1 Haliea sp.
GTGGGCAGGACTTCAGCAGACATGGTGCATCGCACGCTCAGAGTTGTGGCAGGAACATAAAGTGCAAAGCAGGAAAGCGGCAGCCGAGTATAGGGCGGATAAAGGGTGTGTCGCGAGCGGATTTTCTTCTCGAGCCTGATAGATCAGCCTTAAACTCTCGCGAGAAGTTTGCCTATCTTCCTGAAAATGTGCACGCATCAATGGGGCGACAGCGTAATCTCGATATCACAATTGATGTTCAGTTCCATGCCTTCGGCCGCGGCCTTTGCAATCAATGCGGTGAGGTCGGCCTTGGTTTGCCGCAACTCTTCCATGCGTTTTGTACCCTCCGTCCCAGACTCGCCGAAGCGTTCCCGGCGGCTCCAGTTATTGCGCTGGTGAAAGCTGAGCTTGTCCTGTATCAGGGTCATCAATAAATGGTTGGCTTGATCGGGCGGGAAAACGCCTTTGATCAGGCTGTAGCTTTTCTTGTTTGAGTCATCTGCCATGGTCTTCTCCGTTACAGGTATTTGTCTGTCACCGCGCCTTCGGAGGCGGACGACACGGTTTTTGCATACTTGGCCAATAGTCCCCGCGTGTAGCGTCGTGGCGGTGGCTGCCACACTGCCAGGCGCGACTCGATCTCTACTTCGGTCAGGTTAACGTTTATCTGTGAAGTCTCGGCATCAATTACAATTTCGTCGCCGTCCTCGATAATGGCAATGGGGCCACCCTCACTGGCCTCGGGCGTAATATGCCCCACCACAAAGCCGTGGCTGCCCCCGGAAAATCGGCCATCGGTAATCAGGGCCACATCGGCGCCCAGGCCCTTGCCGATAAGTGCGGATGTCGGGCTGAGCATTTCCCGCATACCGGGGCCACCACGCGGGCCCTCGTAGCGGATCACCAGCACATCGCCCTGTACCACGCGACCATCGAGAATAGCCTGCAGCGCTTCCTCCTCAGAGTGGAACACGCGCGCAGTGCCAACAAACCGCAATCCCTCCTTGCCGGTGATCTTGGCCACAGCACCCTCGGGCGCGAGGTTGCCACGCAGAATCATCAGGTGGCTGCTACTTTTGATGGGGTTGTCGAATGCGTGGATGATGTCCTGCGACTCGGGGTAGGGAGCCACGTCTGCAAGATTTTCCGCCAGCGTCTGGCCGGTCACGGTCAGGCAATCCCCGTGCAACAGGCCGCGCTCCAGCAACATTTTCATCAGCGGCTGAATACCACCGATGGCGATCAGTTCAGACATCATGTAATGGCCACTGGGCCGCAGGTCGGCAAGCACAGGCACGCGCTCACCAATACGTACGAAGTCATCCAGAGTAAGTTCCACCGTCGCAGCGTGCGCCATGGCCAGCAGGTGCAGTACGGCGTTAGTAGAGCCGCCGAGCGCAATGACGGTGGCGATGGCATTTTCAAACGCCGGCCTGGTCATAATATCTGACGGTTTGATGTCGCGCTCAAGCAATGCCAGCACGGCCGCCCCTGCCCGTCGGCAATCTTCCGCCTTGGCCGAGGAAACCGCTTCCTGCGCGGAGCTGTTGGGCAGGCTCATGCCCAGTGCTTCAATGGCCGAGGCCATCGTGTTCGCGGTGTACATACCGCCGCAGGACCCGGGGCCGGGAATCGCAGTCTCTTCAATTTCCTTGACTTCGATAAGGCTGAGCTCACCACTCGCGTGCTGGCCTACAGCCTCAAACACCGAGATGATGTCGGTGCGATTGGCGCCCGGCTGAATGGTTCCGCCGTAAACGAAGACTGCGGGGCGGTTGAGGCGTGCAATTCCGATCAGGCAGCCCGGCATATTTTTATCGCAGCCGCCGATCGCCACTATCCCGTCGAATCCCTCACAACCGACCACCGCCTCGATGGAGTCCGCAATCACCTCGCGCGAAACCAGCGAGTACTTCATGCCCTCAGTGCCGTTGGCGATGCCATCGGAGACAGTAATGGTGTTGAAGATCACGCCCTTGCCGCCTCTGGCATCGGCGCCCGCGCAGGCCTCATCGGCCAGAGCGTTGATGTGCATATTGCAGGGGGTCACCATGCTCCAGGTAGAGGCAATGCCGATCTGCGGTTTGCTGAAATCCTCATCGCCAAAGCCCACAGCACGGAGCATTGCCCGGGCCGGTGCCTTCTCGACGCCATCCACAACCAGGGATGAGTATTTACGCTTGTCTTTCACAGGGATTCTTACCTCAAAGCTTATAAAAAAATTATCGGATTGACGCGCATCCGGGGGCTCAGAGATTACACCACGAACCACGTTCCGGTTCAGCCGATTCCGGCAACTTCTCCAAATAATTTCTCCAGAGAGGATTCTCCAATTGATGCTGGCCATCACGATACACATCGGTTCACTCGCATTGATATCGACGGATAAACGAATTGTCCGAGCTGTCACTTCTCCCTAGAGTCACTCTCGGAGTTTACAGAGTCATTAAGCAAGCGCGGTAACAATGCGCAAAACTAAACCCCAGGCAGCCCATAGTTCTATAGCAGCCACCCTGATACTCGGCGGCGCCCTGTTGCCTGCTACAGCGAGTGCAATTGAGGCGCACAGCTGGGTCCTGCGGGGTGGGTTATCCACAGTGGCTCCAGAAGTGAGTAGCGATCAGTTGGAGTTGAACGGTTCCAAGCATGCATTCATTGACGCTGCAGGCCCCGCTGAGCTGGATGTCGATGACGATACGCATTTGTAACGTCACATCGACCTTCGCGCGGAACGCTCGTCAGGGTAAACCGGCGCCACTCCTCACCAGCCCCGCCGTCGTCCAACGCACCCAGTTGAGATCGCACCTCACAGCGGCCTTAACTGTTGAGCGAATCAGACCCGTGCGAGCTCACCGAGCATCGCCATGAATAAGTCGCTGCCATTCGCCACGGCCGGAGCGCGCTCGAGTGTGGTCGTCAACTTCCCTCGCACAGTTTTTCGGTGTTATATTTCATAGGTTTTACATCGCAGGTGGTCTACGTCGGTAGCCCCCATTCACGGCAACGTGCCCGACAAGGATCCAGATGCACGCCACAACAGACCCCCAGCTTGCACCGTGCCTTATCGGCACCGCCCGCAGAACATGGAACGACGGCTCCGCGACACCGGAGCCCTTGGACATGTGGGAAGAAGTCGCCAGGTCCGCCGCAGACGATGCCGGCGTACAACGAGACATCATCGGATCGATCGACCACCTCGGCCTGGTGCACTGCCAGTCGTGGGCCTACGACGAGCCGGTTAGGCGGCTCGCCGACCGCCTCGCAACCCACGGCGTCTATCTCAGCGAGTCAATCCTGGCGGGCACGTCGCCTCAGCGACTCCTTGACGAAGCAGCCGAGCGCATGCTTCGCGGAGAGTGCTCGGTGGCGCTCGTGGTTGGCGGCGAGGCGCTTGCGACCCGGAGTGCGATGCAACGACGCGGTGAAACGCCCAACTGGAGTAATCCCCATCCCTTGCCGCCGGCCCTGCCTATCGATTTCGCCGAGTGGTACCTCTCTACCGAGATGTCCCACGGGGTCCTGCCGGCCTGGCTCACATTCGCCTTGCTCGAACAGGCGAGATGGGCCGCGCGAGGAGCAACTTCCCAGGACCGCAACGAACTTGGCGACGTGATGGCTCGACTCAGCACCGTGGCTGCCGCTAATCCTGATGCCTGGTTCCGCACTCTCCGATCAGCATCGGACATCACGCAGCCGTCGGCATCGAACCGGATGGTCGCATATCCGTACACCAAGCTCATGACATCCTTCATGGACGTCGACATGGCTGCGGCGAACCTCATGGTGACCCGACGCACCGCCGATGCCTGGGGCGTCCCCGAGGACCGGCGGGCCTACCTGCGCGGTTGGGGGTTCGCGCGAGATGCGATCCATATCGGAACCCGCAACGACCTCTCATCGTCCCAGGCCATGACCGTCGCTACGCAGACTGCGTGCGCAATGGCGTCCATGTCGGTGAGTGAGATCGACGTGTTCGATCTATATAGCTGCTTCGGGTCTGCTGTGCAGTTCGCCCGCGATGCTCTCGGCCTGCGCCACGATGACCCGCGACCGATCTCACTCACAGGAGGTCTGCCCTACCACGGTGGACCCAGCAGCAACTACATGGGCCACTCTATAAGTCATCTGGTCGACCACCTAAGGGCCAATCCCACGCAGGCAGGAATGGTGACCGGCGTCGGAATGCACATGACCAAGCACGTCGCGGCGATCTACTCGCCGGTTCCGGGACCTATCCTGTGGAAGGGAGATGAGCGTTCGACACAGCAACGGCGCGCGCCGTCGACGTCACCCGATGT
>JANNXP010000103.1:0-9606 GCA_031409615.1 Haliea sp.
GATAGTTTCAAGCATGTTTCTTACTCCCTAATTGAATTACTGGGCTAAGACTAGTTGTCGTCGCCCTGCGCTGCATCCTGGATTTTCTCTCCGACCTCTTCCATCTTTTCGCCGGCCTGCTCTGTGGCCTCATCGACCTGCTTGCCGGGCTTCTCTGCCGGACCCTCATGGGTGTCGCAACCGGATAGTGCGACCAGTAGGACACCCATGATCAATGCTGTGCTGACAGTGTTAGCTAATTTCATGATTCCTATCTCCTGGTTAACTACGTTATCATTTCTTGACTTCATGGCCGATGACACCGCCAACTGCGGCACCTCCTACGGTTCCAGCTGCGCTGCCGCCGGTAAGGATCGCTCCGCCCACTGCACCGACTCCTGCGCCAACTGCAGTGCTCTTATCCTGCGATGACATGCCAGAACATCCACCCAGGCTGAGCAGCATGGCAATCGCAATTGCGTTGAACTGTGATTTCTGTATCGATTTCATGTGTCGTTTCCTTCTGAATAAACTGTTTCGCATGGTTCGTTGTGGTATCCAAAATACGAGGAACGCGTCACAGCGTCTGTCTGCTAACGCACACAGCAGAACAACATATGCAGTACGCTATGTGTGGATTCGCACAGACCCCGGTTCCATGTTGGCCTAAGGTTTCGACAGGGTTTCTGCACACCCTGTAACAGGGCTAGATGAAGCCATCCAGCCTGACTTCTCGATGGATTCGGGCGTTAGTAAATCCACTTTTTTTGAAAACTTTTTTTGGAGTCAATCATGAATCATGTGAGTAAATACTTTTCAGCTATTTTTGTAGCAATAGCGCTGATATCCGCTGTTGGTTGTGCACCTACAACACAACACGAGGGTACTGGAGAATATATCGACGACAGCGTCGTTACCACCAAAGTAAAATCAGCGATCTTCAAAGAAGACACCTTGAAATCAGCTGAAATCAATGTGGAAACTTTCAAAGGCGTGGTGCAGTTAAGTGGCTTCGTCAATTCCCAGGCCGACATTGAAAAGGCAGTCCAGCTGACGCGCAGTATTGCCGGTGTGACTTCCGTGAAAAACGACATGCGGGTTAAGGGTCACTAGTAAGTCATCTGGCCTGATACTACCGATACTTTTTTCCCCGGCTGAAGCCGGGGTTTTTTTTCGTGTTACATCAGCCAGCGCTTTTTCATCAACTGATACGACAGGATTGATGTGATCAGCCCAACCCCCAGTAGCGCAAATAAATCCAGTGGGAAATCTGCCACGCTGCTGCCCTCCAGAAGAATCGATTTGATTGGCCGATACAACTGGTACGATGGTAGAAACGGCGCTACGCCGCTCAGGACTTTTGAGTAATCGGCCAGCGCGGAAGGGAGCAGTAACGGGAGATAGAACAGGACTCCCAGTGTTCTCGCACTCGCCTGAGTCCGGCATAAAAAGCCAACAAAAACGCCGAAGGCACTGAAGCAGAACCCGCCCGCTATCAGAAAGGCAAGATAGCTCAAGCCACCGCCAGGGCTAATATCGAAACTCGTCAATACATGCAGTAAAAGTGCCGCCATGACGATTGAAATCGTGCCAAATGTCACTTTGGCAAGTAGCCACTCGACTTCCCGTATCGGCGTTTGCAATAAGCCGAGAAGCAGCTTCTTTTCTTTCTCTTCAGCCACCTGTGCTGGCAAAACGATGAAACCGACCATCAGAACCAGCATTAAAATCCAGGTGGGTAGCATCTGCCTTTGCAGTCCGTTGTCCTGCAGGGCGCGGATCTCCACAATCCAGTCTCCGCTCCTCCCCTCCAGGGCTCGCTGCAGTCCGGTAACGCTTTCAACAATGATCACCGTTTGTAGCGACGCTTTATCCAGAACAATCAGCGCGTAGTCTTCAGCTGCAACCCCGTTAGGGACCAAAATACCGTGGCCGTCCCTTTCTCTCAACCACCGCTTACCTGCCGCTTCATTGGGCAGCCAGGACACCCTGAAAACCTGCTCGGCAGACGTTAGGCCCTGAACCATCCCCGGTGGATAGGTAGCCGTCTCAAGCAATCCAATGTTTATCGTCTGAACATCCCGTTCGCCTTCCTCGACCAACTGCAACACCAGGAAGACAAATAGTGGGATAAAGAGGATCAGGTAGAGTGTCTTGTTCTGATAGGCAATTGCCAAATCATTCCGGGTCAACAGCATGACGTTTCTGATCATGCGTAGAGATTCTGGTGAATGGATGACTCGAAATAGTCTGTAGGCGGCCCATCAAAGACGATGGCTCCCTGATGCAGCACCATGATGCGGGTAGCGAGGGATCTTATCTCCTCCGGTCGATGCGAGGTAAACAGTATCGTCTTTCCAGACACATGAATCCGTTTCAATAGCAGGTGGATTTCCTGGGTCATGTCGAAATCAAGCCCCGATGTGGGTTCATCAAACAGCAGGAGTGACGGATTTGCGAGTAGAGAGCGTCCGATACTCACGCGCTGTTTCAGGCCTTTTGACAGCGTTTGCACTTTGCTACGACGATGCGGGTAAAGGTCAAAATCCATCAAAGTCTCTGCGACCTGACAGTAGGGTATTTGAAATAGGCGGGCAAATAGCGCAAGGTTATATTCGACGGAAAAGAAATCAAAGAGATTGGGTGTTTCGGGTACGAATCCGATCTTTCTGACGATTTCTCGCCTGCTATTAAGGCCGACCCCGTCGATCCGGACCTCCCCGGAATCGGGTACCAGCCAACCACCCAGCAGTTTCAAGAGAGTCGACTTTCCTGCGCCATTATGTCCAACGACCGCAATCAACTCACCGTCTTCGACTCTAAAGTCGCAGGCAATCAACCCTCTATGCTCGCTGTACACCTTGGACAGACCTTTAACGGCAAGCGTCATAACCCCATCCAACGCGTGCTGGAACGGGTCAAGCGTGGTTTTCCTGGCGGTACCATCACCCGCTGATGCCAGGGACAGGACCCAGACCGCTTAAACGCGATTTACCAAAAAAACAATCAGCAGGACCAAAACAACTAATACTAGAACACCGGCCATAACTTTCCCCTTTGAATTTCTGTTTGATTGTCCGTCTGCTGCCCGCCATCGGGCATGCTGACAATTGCAGTCTGCCTGAAACGATCATATTCCTCTGTTCGGTGTCGCACATTGGATACGGGCCACCCGCCGTAGGTGCTCTACTGGTGAGGCGATGCCGGTATTTTTGCAATAGCCTCCGCACAAACCATAGTGTTTCCAGGGCGTTTGGCTACAATTACGCACACTAGTATCGCTACCTGGAGGCACATCAACCCATGACCGAATTTCTCAAGTCGCAGAAACTGCATGGCGTGCTCTATGACATTCGCGGCCCCGTACTGGATCACGCCAACCGGCTGGAAGACGAGGGCCACAAAATCATCAAGCTGAATATCGGCAACCCCGGGGCGTTTGGCTTTGACGCGCCGGACGAGATTATTCGCGATGTGATCCACAACATCCGCGACGGCCAGGGTTACTGCCATTCCAAGGGACTGTTTGCAGCGCGCAAGGCCATTATGCAGCGCTACCAGGTCGAGGGGGTCATGGATGTCGATGTGGAGGACATCATCCTGGGCAACGGTGTCAGCGAGCTGATCGTGATGGCTATGCAGGGACTGCTGAACACCGGCGATGAAATGCTTATCCCCTCACCCGATTACCCGCTGTGGACGGCGGCCGTGTCCCTGAGCGGGGGCAAGCCAGTGCATTACCTGTGCGATGAAGCCAACGACTGGCAGCCCGATCTCGACGATATCCGCAGCAAGATTACTGCCAACACCCGTGGCATCGTGGTGATCAACCCCAACAATCCGACCGGCGCGGTGTACAGCGAAGATACGCTGATGAAAATTGTCGAGATCGCCCGGCAGCACAACCTGGTGATCTTTGCCGATGAAATTTACGACCGCATTCTTTACGATGGCGCGCAGCACACGCCGCTGGCTCGATTGGCCACCGATGTACTGTGTGTCACCTTCAATGGCCTGTCGAAAACGTATCGTATGTCGGGCTTCCGTTCGGGCTGGATGATGCTCAGCGGTGCCAAGGAGCGGGCGGGGAATTATATCGAAGGGCTGGAGATGCTCGCCTCCATGCGCCTGTGTGCCAATGTGCCAGCCATGCTGGCGGTGCAAACCGCGCTGGGGGGATACCAGAGCATCAACGATCTGATTTTACCGGGGGGAAGACTCAAGGAGCAGCGCGATCTGGCCTACGAGTTAATTACCGCGATTCCCGGTGTGAGCTGCGTCAAGCCCAGGGCGGCGATGTACCTGTTCCCAAAACTGGATCCGAAAATCTACCCGATTGAGGACGACCAGAAGATGGTGCTGCAACTGCTCAAGGAGGAACATATGCTGCTGGTGCAGGGCACGGCCTTCAACTGGGCCGACAAGCAACATTTCAGGATTGTGTTTCTTCCCGACCGCGACCAACTCATTGAAGCCATTGGCAGGTTCAGCCGGTTTCTGGAGCGGTTGCGGGGCTAACAGGCAGCGGGGTATTGCCCTCCACATCATTGTGCTGCTCAAACACGGGGGGACGTCGATGGTACGGGATAGCTTCCAGTTAACTCAACTTGAGAGCTACAAATAGCGTATTGTTATCAAATAATTTGGCGGTGGACGCAGTCTCAGAAGGGATCGTATCCCTAAGTCAGAGACGATTTCGCGCGTAGATGGATGGCGGAGAGCGAGGGATTCGAACCCTCGATAGGGTATTAGCCTATACACCCTTAGCAGGGGTGCGCCTTCAGCCACTCGGCCAGCTCTCCGTGGGGGTTATGTGGCCTACAATCAGGCCGTTTCCACAGGCGCGGGATAATACCACAATCTCTGCGGAATCAAAGTCATACGAGGGAGGATGGGCGGAATTATTCCGTGTCTTCCACAGCCGGTTTTTCGCCGTCGTGGATGCGAGTGTAGATTTCCTCACGGTGTACTTCGACGTCCTTGGGTGCATTGATGCCGATGCGAACCTGGTTACCCTTCACACCTAACACTGTCACGGTAACGTCATTGCCTATCATCAACGATTCACCAACCCTGCGGGTTAAAATCAACATACTTCCTACTCCCCGGTCCCGTGCCTGTGGCCTTACCACAGGGCACGTGACAGTGCCTTCCATGCCCATTGCAGGGCCCAAACAATTTCATCCTACACCTTCAAGTAGTAGCTGAAATTGCCACAAACGCAATGTTAAAGCGCTACTTTATTACGCGGGACGCATGATATCTATCCTGCTTAGTCTGCGTTTTCGTCCGTCGGTTCCTTGTCCAAGCCAAACGAGGAATGCAGGGCGCGTACCGCCAACTCCAGGAATTTCTCTTCAATAATGACGGAGATTTTGATCTCGGAGGTGGTGATCATCTGGATGTTGATCCCCAACTCAGCCAGACACGCAAACATCTGGCTCGCGACACCCGCGTGGGAACGCATGCCCACGCCCACCACCGACACCTTGGCGATTTTGCTGTCACTGGTAACACGCTCGGCCTTGATGTCTTTCGCGACTTTATTGAGTAACTCTTCGGCCCGCGGCAAGTCATTGCGCCCGACGGTGAAGGTAAAGTCGGCGGTTTTGTCGTGACTGACGTTCTGCACGATAACATCCACTTCAATATTCGCTTCACCAATAGGCCCTAGAATTCGGTACGCCACACCCGGCATATCGGGTACACCTTCTATGGTGAGCTTGGCTTCATCGCGATTGAACGCGATGCCCGCAATTGTCGGCGCTTCCATCTGGGTATCATCCTCCATTGTGATCAGGGTACCGGGGCCATCCTTAAAGCTGTGCAGGACCCGCAGCGGCACATTGTATTTCCCGGCAAATTCCACCGAGCGAATCTGCAATACCTTGGAGCCCATACTGGCCATTTCCAGCATTTCTTCAAAGGTAATTTTCGACAGGCGCCGCGCGCCGTCCACTACCCGGGGATCGGTGGTGTACACCCCATCCACATCGGTATAGATCTGACATTCATCGGCTTTCAACGCAGCAGCCAGCGCCACGGCGGTGGTATCGGAGCCCCCGCGGCCGAGCGTCGTGATATTGCCATTCTCATCCACACCCTGAAAACCGGCCACCACAATCACGTAGCCCTCTTGCAGGTCGCGGTGGAGACGCTCGTCGTCAATTTCCCGGATGCGGGCCTTGGTGTGTGCATTATCGGTAAGGATACGCACCTGGGTGCCCGTGTAGGACTTGGCCTTCACCCCGCGCTCGTTCAGCGCCATGCTGAGCAGCGCGGTCGTCACTTGCTCACCGGTGGAAAGCAGCACGTCCAGCTCCCGCAGTACGGGGCGCTCCTGCAACTCATGCGCCATTTCGAGCAGGCGGTTGGTTTCTCCGCTCATGGCGGAGACCACCACCACCAGGTCGTGCCCAGCGGCGCGAAAGCCGGCCACCTTGTCCGCTACCTGACCGATACGCTCCAGGTCGCCGACCGAGGTGCCACCAAATTTCTGAACGAAAAGACTCATTATTTATTGCGCACCCAGTTGCGATGACACCCATTCAGGTACAGCCTTCAGCACCTCCTGCAGGGCATTTATATCGGTGCCACCACCCTGAGCCATATCGGGCTTGCCACCGCCTTTACCGCCGAGGCGTTCAGCAAATTCACGCATCAGGTCGCCCGCCTTTACCCGGTCGGTCAGGTCTTTGGTCACCCCGGCCGTCAGGGTGATCTTATCCCCGGTGACGGCGGACAATAGAATCACCGCACTGCCGAGTTTGTTCTTGCACTGGTCGAGCGTGTCGCGCAGTGACCTGGCATCGGCGCCTTCAACGTTGGCGGCCAACACTTTAATACCCTGCACTTCCACCACTGCCGCCGTCAGGTCGCTTCCAGTGGAGGAAGCCAGCTTTTGCTTGAGACGGGCGAGCTCTTTTTCCAGCTCGCGATTGTCGCTGCGCAACGCCGCGACCTTCGCTGCCACAGTGTCGGGAGTGCCTTTGACCGCATCACACACCGCGGCCAGATGCGCCTCGTTCTGGTCCACGAATGCCAGCGCGCCACCACCGGTCACACCTTCAATTCGACGCACGCCGGAGGCGACACCGGATTCGGACACGATACGCAGCAAGCCAATATCACCGGTACGCGCCACGTGGGTACCGCCACACAATTCCACGGAGAAATCGTCCTCGCCCATGGATAACACCCGCACTTCATCACCGTATTTTTCACCGAACAGTGCCATGGCCCCAGACGCGACCGCCTCATCCATATTCATCAGGCGGGTCTGTACCTGAGTGTTAGCGCGGATCTGCTCGTTTACCATGGTCTCAATCGTCTTCAGTTGCTGGGCGCTCACCCCCTCCGGCTGGGAGAAGTCAAAACGCAGACGCTGCGAGTCTACCAGTGAGCCCTTCTGCTGCACATGCTCGCCCAACACGCGGCGCAAGGCCGCATGTAATAAATGCGTGGCGCTGTGATTAAGGCGGGTGCGTTGTCGCACTGCCGCATCCACCTCGGCTGTAAGTCGGTCACCGCGCTGCACGCGGCCACGCAGCACCTTCACGTGGTGCAGGTGCTGGTTCGAGGCCTTGGTCGTGTTCGACACCTCCAGGCTGGCGGCGCCACCGCTGAGATAACCCGTATCGCCCACCTGCCCTCCGGACTCACCGTAAAAGGGGGTGCGATCAAGTACCACCACCCCGGATTCGTCGGTATCAAGCGCAGCAACCTCCACACCATCACGCAATACGGCAGTCACCACGGCGACGCCGCCCAGACTGTCATAGCCGGTGAACTCGGTGCTACCTTCAAGTTTCAGGACGTCGTTGTAGTCCACCTTGAAACTGCCGCTCTCCTGTGAGCGCAAGCGCTGCTCGGCCATCGCGGCTTCGTAACCTGCGATGTCCAGCGTGAGATTGCGCTCGCGAGCGATGTCGTTGGTCAGGTCGGTGGGGAAGCCGTAGGTGTCATACAGTTTGAATACCACATCGCCGGGGATTTCAGTGCCCGTGATATCCGCCAGCGCCTCCTCCAGAATCTGCATCCCGTTGTCCAGGGTGCGGGCGAATTGCTCCTCTTCAGTCAACAGCGCTTTTTCCACATGGGCCAGCTGTTTCACCAGTTCGGGATACGCATCGCCCATTTGCTCTGCCAGCGTGGCGGCCAGTTTATGGAAGAAGGGTTGGTCGGCGCCGAGCTTGTTGCCGTGGCGAATGGCACGGCGAATGATGCGGCGCAACACATAGCCGCGCCCCTCGTTGCCCGGCAGCACACCATCGACAATAAGAAAAGCGCAGGAGCGGATATGGTCGGCGATCACGCGCAACGAGCTGTTCTGCAGGTCCTCAACACCTAACTGGTGCGCGGCAGACGTGATCAGCGCCTGAAACAGGTCGATTTCGTAGTTGCTGTGTACCTTTTGCATGACTGCAGCGATGCGCTCCAGGCCCATGCCGGTATCCACCGAAGGACGGGGCAGCGCGTGCAATTCGCCGCTCTGGTCGCGATTGAATTGCATGAACACCAGATTCCAGATTTCGATATAGCGGTCCAGGTGATCGTCCTTACTGCCCGGGGGTCCGCCGGGAACGTCGGCGCCATGATCATAGAATATTTCGCTGCACGGACCGCAGGGGCCGGTGTCGCCCATCTGCCAGAAGTTGTCCTCATCGAGGCGTGAAATGCGCGCCTTGGGGAAACCGATATCCTCTATCCAGATCTGCTCAGCCTCGTCGTCGGACACATGCACGGTCACCCACAGTTTTTCCGCAGGCAGGCCCAGGGTCACGGTGAGAAAATCCCAGGCATAGCGAATGGCTTCACGCTTGAAATAATCGCCGAAACTGAAATTGCCCAGCATCTCAAAAAAGGTGTGATGCCGCGCGGTATAGCCGACGTTTTCCAGGTCGTTGTGTTTGCCGCCGGCGCGCACACAGCGCTGGCTGCTGGTCGCCCGGACATAGGCGCGCGGTTCCGTGCCCAGGAAGGTATCCTTGAACTGGTTCATGCCCGCATTGGTGAACAGCAGCGTCGGGTCGTTGCCCGGCACCAGCGAACTACTCGCCACACGGGTGTGCTCATGCTGTTCAAAATAGGCCAGAAAGGCCTCGCGTATCGCTACGGTCTTCATACGTGATCCCGGTTATGCGCCATGGGCGTCAATCAGCCCGCCATGTGGCCTTCGGCGAATGGCTTGCCGCCAATGATATGCAGGTGCAGGTGAAAAACGGTCTGGCCGGCATTGGCGCCATTGTTGACCACCAGGCGAAAAGCCTCGCCGACACCCAGTTGCTCGGCCAATTTGCCGGCCACCAGCATCAGATGCCCGAGCAGGGCCTGGTCGCTCGCCTGCGCATCCACCAGCCGGGGGATGCCGCGCTTGGGTATTACCAGCACGTGGACCGGCGCCTGCGGGTGTATGTCGTTGATGGCGATGCAGTGCTCGTCCTCGTAGAGAAACTCACTGGGAATTGCGCCGCTGATGATCTTGCCGAATATAGTGTCTGACATGCCAGTCTCTGCCCGCTCCTTACCCCAGTTTCTCGTCTGCCGTGAGTTGTCGCGCCTCGCTCTCCAGCATCACCGGAATGCCGTCACGCACCGGATAGGCAAGGCCTGACGCCCTGCAGATGA
>JANNXP010000104.1:0-31866 GCA_031409615.1 Haliea sp.
GTATTTTTAGCCATGGCTCTGTCGTTCCCTGAAAAATACTCTTTTTTGATAATACCAAACATTGGTATTTTTCCAAAGAAAATATTCAACCCTGTGCAGGGCAAATTCGTGCCTCTGGGTTGCTTCTGCCCAGCCGAATTCGGCCCAAGTTCGGAGTTCGGTTTCAAGAATCCCCTACCAATCTGCAACTTACTGCCACCGATCCCGAAAACTGACCCATCCCAGGTTCGGAATACGCTCGGTTTCGGTTGCAATGCGCCCGGCCCCCAGAAAAACTCGTTAGCTTTCTTGAACTTACTGAGCCAGTTCGGCACTCTCCCTGCTTCTCATAATCGGCAGGTCGAAGGTTCAAGTCCTTCTGGGCCCACCATCTTATTGATTTCTATCGGTTTTCTATAAGTTAGAGCATCCGACCTTTATAGTGCCCGGGGCGAGCGCTATAGACCAGAGTCGGAGGGTGTATCTCCCCCAATCATCGACCACTATTTATACAACCACATCAATCACTACAGGATTAACTGCATGCTGACAGCCAACAAACTGGAAAAGATCATCGAACTCGAAAACAACCTCAAATCACAGTACCAGTCAAAACTGGATACCCAATCGGCAGACCTCGAACGCTGCCAGCTAGAACGCAGCCAACTGCAGGCCACCATCGCCACCCAGCTGCAGACCATCACCGATTTATCTGGCAAGGCCTCAGTCAACCAGAAGCTCGAACAGCAGAACCGTGAACTGCATAACCGCAGTGAAAATATGAAGGAAGAAGTGGGCACCCTGAAGCTGCGCATCAAGGGTCTGCAGAATGATCTGGCCGAGGAACGCGAGCAGGTCAATGAATTAAAGAAATACGATCCCATCAAAATGAAGAAAAACCTGGACGACAACAAGAAGCGGCTGGCGGAGAAAACCGGCGCGGCTGAGGTGTTGCAGAAGTCATTCGGTAAGACCAAGGCTGAGAATGCGGAGTTGCTGAAGAAGGTTGCTGAGCTGGAGGCCAAGGTGGCGGAGTTGGAGCCTCCTGTGGAAGCAGAAGTGGAAGTTGAGGCAGAAGCAAAAGCGGCGTAGCCCCATCAAAAATTACGATTCAATTGGCGCTCTGGGGTTTCTGGAAAACTGGGATCCTGGGATTCTGGGTCACTGCCGCTGGGCACCCGCTAGCCGACGTCGGGGACGACCGCTTTCTGGCCGGGAGGGGACGTAGCGGGAGGGTCAATTGGGGCTAGCTGAACGACTCAGAACGCCTACAAGCTGCCCTTCTTGCATTGTACATAAAACAGACAAGGTACTAGACTGAAACCATATGTGGCGCTTTGTGTCAACGTGACAAGTGCATGGCTGCTGGAAAGCCTTTAAGGAACTCCAGACGACAAGACGTTTAAATAAACTGATATCCGAGGATGTTACTTATGAATACGAATAAGCAAACAGCGATTTACCTCGCCATGGCAGGTGCATTAGTGCTTTGCTCCAATCAGGCACTGGCTGCATACCCCTACAATACTGCCTATGGTACCAACGCACTCCCAAGTCCGACCGGGAGCTATAACTCGGCTTTTGGCGATTCTTCGCTCAAAGCTAACACGACCGGATCCAACAACACGGCCGTTGGCGCGTATACGCTCTATTCCAACACTACCGGTAGCAACAACACAGCCATTGGCAATCCTGCGCTCAAATCCAACACCACCGGCGATTTCAACACTGCCAATGGCATTTCATCGCTGCAGTCGAATATAACCGGAGGCAACAACACAGCCAGTGGCTACGGGTCGCTCAGCTATAACAACGGCTCCTTCAATACAGCCAACGGTTCCGAGTCGCTCTATTCCAACACCACCGGCAACTACAATACGGCAGTTGGCTTTAATTCGCTCTATAGCAACAGCACCGGCGTAGAAAACACGGCCAGTGGCGTTTACTCGATCAGCCAAAACACCACAGGTTCTTACAACACTGCCAGTGGTTATGGATCGCTCACTTTTAATACCATCGGCAACAACAACACGGCCAATGGCTGGAAATCCCTGCGATCTAACATCATCGGCAACTACAACACGGCCAGTGGTGCTTCATCACTTTATTCCAACTCCGCCGGCAGCTTCAACACGGCCAGCGGACAAGGTTCGCTCTATTTCAATACCGTCGGCAGTTCCAACACAGCCACTGGCCGTGATTCGCTCTATTACAACACCATCGGCAACGAGAACACGGCTAGTGGCCAGTTTTCGCTCAATTCCAATACCACCGGCAACAGCAACACGGCCAGTGGCGTTCAATCGCTCCGATTAAACACCGCCGGTAATGAGAATACCGCTCTGGGCTACAACGCGCTGTACAAAAATAACGCCAGTAACAACGCGGCGATAGGCTCTTGGGCGCTGTATAACAACACGACGGGCACAGACAACCTCGCGCTGGGTTCCTCGGCCCTGTACGGTAATACGATCGGTGGCGGGAATATGGCGCTAGGCCCCGTTGCGCTATACAGGAATACCACTGGCATCAACAACACCGGTGTGGGTGCCTACGCCGGCTATGCCAACGAGACCGGCAGTAACAATGTCTTTCTCGGCCGGGGTGCAGGCTTGTTTGAAACCACCAGCAACAAACTCTACATCACCGGCAACACCATCCGCCCGCTGCTGTATGGGGTATTCAGTGAAACGGCCGCTAACAATAAGTTGGGGATAGGCCAAAATACCGTGCCGGTTGGGGATGCCATTGCAGTGTGGAATGGAGCACGCCTCACCGTAGGGGGAGTGTGGACCAATGCCTCGTCACGTGATCTGAAAGACAATATCGAAACCCTGAGCAGCGAGGACGCGAATAAAGCACTGGCCGCACTGTCACCGGTACGCTATGTCTACACGAACTCCGGCGATGAGGAGTATATGGGCTTTATTGCTGAGGACGTACCCGCCCTGGTTGCAATGAACGACCGTAAATCGCTGTCATCGATGGACATCGTTGCTGTGTTGACGACGGTGACGAAAGAGCAGAAGGCTGAGAACACAGAACAGAAAGCAGAGATTAACTCTTTACGCGATTCACTCGCACAGCAGGAGATGGTTAACCAGAAGCAAGAAGAACACATGTTGCAAATGGAAATGGCTCTCGCAGAGTTGCAGCGCAATCAGTCCGCAGAGAATCAGGTGGGTTCGCGGAACTGATACCATTGAAGTCATACTGAACCCCAGCGAGTGTGGGGTTTTTATTATCCGTGCAGAGAGATTCCGAGGAAGCGTATGAAAACTGGATTGGCACTACAGATAGCATCACTGTTGTTCGTATCAACTATCAGTATGGCCGCCACGGTAGACTACCAGCACCCCGACCTGACGATTGTTGCCAAAGAAGAGCCGCTTGATTCGGTACTGAAATCGCTCGGAAAGGAAATGCGGATATACATAACGGCTCCCACGGGCATCAATACTCTGGTCAGTTGTGATATTCAGCATCGACCCGTTAAGCAAGCCTTCAAGACACTGTTGGGAGATATGAGCTATTCGTTGGAGTGGGAGGAGAAGACTGGTGGGCCTGACTATTCTGGCTGGTGGTGAAGGGGTTGCAGCCTCCGTCATATCCTCTGCCACCGCAAGTGTGGAGCAACCTGTCCCTGTAGCAGCCTCTGTGCCTGTCGCAAGTACCGGTGGACAGGAGCCTGTTGGGCAGAGCGGCACACCAATGGCAGACCACGACGCTGCTATGGTCGAGCATGAGGCTAGAATGGAAACCGAGCGGGTGGAACAAGAAGCGCGGATGGTCGAGGAACAAGCAGCGCAAGAAGTGAGGATGAAGGAAGAGGTCGTGCGCCACGATGCCGAGATGGAGGCGTACCTGAAGTCACAAGGTCTACAAGCCCCTCAGTAAAATATCCGGCTACAGATTTAACTCTTTTTCGATATGGCGAAAGACCGCTGTGAGGTGTTTGCTGCCGTTTTCTAACTACGCCTGGGCAGCCTAGCTACGTCCGCTAACCTACCCAAGTGCGGTAATTGGTAGGCTTGATAGGGGAACTTCTGTAATCTGATCGCCTACAAACGGCAGAATGGTCTATCCTTTAAATGATGCGAAGAAATCGATCAATACGGTGTTCCATTGAAAACCCCATATTCATTGTTTCACGCGCCCCATCCTTATAACTCGCCTTTAGGCCAGATTAACTCTGTCATCATTTTTGAGGAGAATCATTATGAACCCGAATAGGGCATTGTGGGAGAAAGGCGACTTCACCGAGATTGCAGCCTTGATGCGAGAACCCGGCGAAGCCCTCGTCAAGTCGCTTGGTGTAACGCCGCCGTTGCGTGCGCTGGACCTCGGCTGCGGCGATGGCACTACGGCAATTCCCTTGGCGCACTTGGGGGTTGAGGTCGTTGGTATCGACATTGCCAAAAACCTTGTGGACGCCGGCAACAAGCGAGCGAAGGCAGCGGGCCTGACCCGACTGTCATTTCAGGAGGGCGATGCGTGTGACCTGCAAGGCGTCAGCGACGATTCATTTGATCTGACCCTCAGCATTTTCGGTGCCATGTTCGCTCCCAGGCCTCACGATGTCGCCAGGGAGATGGTCCGGGTCACAAAACCGGGCGGCCGTATCGTGATGGGCAACTGGATTCCCAACGATCCGACGTCCTTCGTATCGCAATTGCTCAGGATCAGCTCATCTTTTACGCCGCCACCGCCGGAGAACTTCATTAGTCCGATGACCTGGGGCGTGGAGCAAGACATCCTCGATCGTTTTGGCCGGGCCGGCGTGCCCAAAGAGAGGATATCCATGGTGAAGGATACATTTCGCTTCCGTTCACCTGATAAGAGTCCTGCCAATATCATCGACGCATTCCGGCGATTTTATGGCCCGACCATGAACGCTTACGATGCTGCACAGAAGAGTGGGAAGGTGGAGGATCTGCACCGCCAGTTGGTGGAATTGGCCAATACCCAGAATACGAGCACGGATGACGGTACCTCTATCCCGGAGACATTCATGCGAGTGACGGTCTCCCTTTGAGTTCATGCCACAAGGAGCCTTCGTCTGATGTGAAGACACACGCCTAAAAACCGGTTGCAGTGGACGGCGCTGTGTGCCTCCACTTAACCGAAGCGTTAACGACCGTTTCGAGGTGCCAAGGGACCAAACGGCTTGCAACCCTGTTATGACCGCTATTGGAAAAAGCGGACTCGACGCCACCACAAATCCAGAATTCCAGAAATCCAGAAATCCAGAACCCCGAGTTTCCCGGTCCACACCCATCTGACACTCCTCCGAGCCGTTACAGCCCACCTCGCGGCAAATCCTGGGCGGGAACAATCGAGGTATACTGACGTATTATCTTTATAAGGAGGCCGATATGGCCGAGAATCCAATGACGGAAGGGGAGTTCAGGACCCTTCGGCGTATCATCAAGCCCTTTTCCCGCCTGAACGTCTTCGTCTACAAGCTGACAAATGGTCGCGTCATGGGAAAGCTAACAGGACGCCCCGTCATGCTCGTCACAATGAAAGGCGTGAAGACCGGCAAGACCCGCACGATTCCATTAATGTACGTTCCCTATAAAGAGGGCGTTATCGTCGTGGCTTCCCAGGGTGGCGCTCCGAAGTCTCCCGTGTGGTACAACAATCTCGTAGCGAACCCGGATATCGTCGTGCAGTATAAAAACAAGCAGATGAACATGCGAGCGCGGCAGGTCGACGACGCCGAGAAGGCAGCGGTTTGGCCGATCTGCGTGGAACACTATCACGAGTACGACGACTACCAGAAGCGGACCGATCGGAACATTCCCGTATTCGTGTGTGAACTTCGTTAGGCTGGAACAAACCGACGCACTCGACGACCTGACGGAAATTTCAGGGGTCCCCGCCGAGTCGTCAGGTCCGTCGGGTACTTCCCTGGCTTGTGCTACCCCCTGCAGTTTTGGGGGTCACACTGACCAGATTGCGGGTGAATTCCGGGGATGTCCCTCTGACCCACAGCGCCCAACTCGCGGCAAATCTCGGGCAGGGCATGGGTGGGTTAGTTATTGTTCCATTCCGCGATATTTTCTAGCATCTTCTATACCACCGACACTTTCCACATGGGTATAGCCCGCACTCTCCAGAGCTTTGGCGGCTTCCCCTGCTCGTCCACCGCTGCGGCAATATAATTTGATCTCTGTATTTTTATCGGGGAACAACTTTTGCACCTCGGGAACGACATCTGAATGACTAATTCGCAGATCTCCCTCGATACTGTCAACTTTGTGTTCGAGCTCAGATCTCACATCAATCCAAATAGCCTCTGCTAAACTGTGCATGGAAAAGATCAGGGTTAGAATTAAAGCTATGCAACGAAACACCGGCCTAATTTTCATAGCTATTACCTTGCTCATAGTTTGTGGCGTGAGCAAGTCTACCAAAATAAATTCTGGAAAACTGAATTTCTCGGGCGTAGGTTACTCTCGCCGGTCACCCACGAGCCGCGCCCCCCCCTGCGCGCCACACTGCCCGCCTCGCGGCAAATTTTGGGCAGGGCATGGGTGAGGTCATGGGGCTAGGCGGTGGTGCAGAGTGGGGCCCGGAATCGACGCGCGTATGTGGCCCAAAACTTGATGCACCAGAGGCGGATAGACTCGTGGCTTACTTTGATACCACGCTCAGCTAAGAGATCTTCTATATCCCGGAGGCTTAGATTGAAACGATAGTAGAGCCAAACGGTGTAACTGATGATGTCTGGCGGAAATCTATGGCGTTTGTAGGTGTTCACTGGCCGATTGTCGAATATCACCACTTAACTTGCCAGTGCCTTGTCGAGGTTTGTTTGAACTGCCAATTGCCGCATGAATCAGGAATTCGCCAGAGACAGCCTTGATCAACGACTACATCTGATATTACATTAGTGCCTTGAGACAACCCCAAAAAAACAAGAGGTGGCCATAATGAAAACGTTCCCCATGCAGAAAAGTATGAACACCATTACGCCGGAATTTTTGATCAGCCGCCGACGGGCGCTACGCTATAGTATCGCTACGCTGGGCTTGGCAGTAGGGTCACCCCTGTTGAGTGGCTGTAGTGGTTCCAATAGCAATTCCAATGTCGAGTTTATTCAAGAGCGCTCTTTTGAGCTTCAGCCTCCTGACGAAAATGGAGTCGCTCTGCCTGTGGGCTATACCTCCCGCATTGTTGCTCGCTCGACCGAGATGGTAGAAGGCACCTCGTTTGCGTGGCACAACGCGCCCGATGGCGGTGCCTGTTTTGACGCCGGTGACGGCGGTTGGATTTATGTTTCCAACAGCGAGCAATTTGTCGAGGGCGGCGGGGGTGTTGGTGCTATCCGCTTTGACGCCAATGGCACTATTGTAGATGCCTACAATATTCTCTCCGGGACTACCGCCAATTGCGCTGGCGGTAAAACGCCATGGAATACCTGGTTGAGTTGCGAGGAAAAGTTTATTGGCGATGGCCTGGGTCTGGTTTATGAGTGTGATCCCTGGGGTGCGAATACCGCGATTGCCAGACCAGCCATGGGGGCATTCGCCCATGAGGCTGTTGCTGTTGATGATGTTATGAAAGTGCTCTATCTGACAGAAGACAGACCAGACGGAAAGCTCTATCGTTTCACACCGGATAATTATCCTGATCTGAGTAGCGGCTTATTGGAGTCTGCTGAAGTTGTGGGCGATCCAAACACAGGTGCTTCGCTGGTGTGGCATGTCGTTCCTGACCCTTCGGGCGTCACAGGGCACACGCGCTACCAAGTGCCCGCCAGTAGCGCCTTTAACGGTGGCGAGGGAATAGCGTTCGGTGACGGACTAGTATTCTTTGCGACAAAAGGCGATAACCGCATCTGGCGTTACGACACAATCGGCAATTCCCTCGACATCCTCTACGACGATGAGAATTTCGAGGAACCTGTGCTTATCGGCGTCGACAACATCACAATCGCCCCATCAGGTGAAATTTATGTCGCAGAAGATGGCGGGGATATGCAGTTGGTTATCCTGACGCAATCAGGTGAAACCTTTCCGATCGCCCAGGTCACTGGACAGGAGAACTCGGAAATCACCGGCCCTGCCATTTACGGAAACCGCCTGTATTTCAGTTCGCAAAGAGGCGTTGGTACCTTTAGTGGTGAGGGCGGCATTACCTATGAAATCACCGGTGATTTTGGCTAGCAGCACTGCCTGTGCATGGCGAAATACTAGTTCGAGCTTAGAATCAATAAGTTAGTGTTTGCCACGCGCATTCATCAATACCTGCAGAAGTGATTGGGCAAGACCAAGACTGAGAATGCGGAGCTGCTGAAGAAGGTTGCTGAGCTGGAGGCCAGGGTGGCTGAGTTGGAGCCGGTGGTTGAGGAAGTTGCGGAAGAAGAAGCTCAGGCTGCTTAGGCCTCCCCCAAGAAAGTCTCAGTTCAACTCTGGGGTTTCTGGAATTCTGGGGTGCTGGGTCACGGCCGCTGGGCAACCGAAAGAGCGGTTACGCTTCATGATATGTGTGCTAATTGTGGTTATCGCGCTTCCAACGACTGAAGCAGAGGGCTGCCAGTAGCGGGGGGATGCGAGCTATGCGTAAGCTAATCGGAAAATTTCAGTCTTACTGGTTGGCTGACGCCAGTTTTGTCACCTTGCTGATCATGCTTGTGACCGCAGTATTCGTACTACCGATTATCATGGAACTCAGTAGATGGGGTGTACTGTTGTTCAACATACTTTTGTTGAGCGTGTTTTTTTCAGGGATATTCTCGACACGTAGTGTGGGGCTGATAGCCCTCTCTGCAATTCTATTTAGCATTCACCTATTGCTGCGCGTCATTCGTTTCGGAGAAAACCCGTATTCATTTTTTGTCTTAGAAAATGTCATAGGGATTGCCAATGCGCTTGTATTTATTTACATCAACTTCCAGCTGCTGTTTCGCGACCAGATAGTGAACGCTTATCGGATCATCGGGGCGATCAATGTTTATCTCTTGTTTGCGCTTATGGGTGCGCTGACTCTGGAAGTTATTCATGCCGCAACCGGCGTTTCAATAGGCGGAAATGTTGTGCTGAAAGGGACGGACGATGATTATGTCCACTTCATTTATTTCAGCCTGGTTTCACTGACTACAGTAGGCTTCGGCGACATTTATGCCGTGAATGCTCCCGCCAAGATGCTCGCGACCTTTTTGTCCACTGTGGGCATCCTGTTTCCGGCCATAATCATCGCCCGCCTGGTCGGGCTGTCTTTCAAGCCAAGCTGACCGGCATCCTTTCTAAGGAAACAGTCAACATACGATCTGCCAAGCCCTGAAAAAATCTGACATGCCACTCACACGGCAGGCCCGCAGAAAACCACAATTCCACCCGACGTACTCGACGACCTGGCGCAAATTCTGGGGCGTAGGTTACTCTCGCCGGGCACCCCCCAGCCGACACCGCGCACTCCCCCTCCGCCCTTGAGTGGCCACCTCGCGGCAAATCTCCGGTGGGGCATGGGTGGGGTCTGGTTGTGGGTCTGCAACCGCCAATACTCCCTACATGTCACTCTATAGACCAGGTAAAGCGACCAATGCAGTTGCGGCTAATCAATTTGATGATATCCCGCTGAACTATCCCGTCAAACCCTGATCTATACTCTATACTATGTAAGTGACGCAGTCGTTGCCGGAGTCGAACAATCCGTTTCCACGCTATGAACCGTAACCTCACCCAACCGCTATTACCTGCAGCGCTCTTTTTAGTGCTGTCGGCGGTATGGTTGCCCGGCACCGACAACGGTTTCTCTTCAAAAGACACTTACCTCGCAGACCCCGTCGCATCAACAGTTGATCTCCACAACAATGATCTTGGTAACTCGGACGGGGATGACCAGAAGATCAGCGGCAGCCCCGACGGGTTAATCGCTCTTCCGGCGAGACGCCATGCCATTCCCTCATCCAACCCGGCCCCAGCACCAGATATTGCTTTCACTATCAGTCAAGCCCGCGCTCCTCCCCGGTTCTGAACTTTTTTTCACATAGAACCCTTTTCGGACAACTATTTTCGACTGGCGTATTACCGGCGCAATGCGTGCGGTGGCGTCTTTCATGGAGCGTATTACTATGAATGTATTCAAGGAACTTGATTCTGTTTTTACCAGCACAATTCGAGACATCCAGCGCCCTGCGGCTATGCGGCCGCTGAGCATGCACAGTCCGGCAATGGAGGTTTTCATCGATTTCACTCTGCAACAGCCACTGATGCTCGATCAGAGCACTACTATTGATGTGGCGCGTCAAATGATGAAGAGCATGCATAACACTCTCTTCCTGGTCATTGATTCACATGAATCCTTCCAGGGCGTGATATCACTAGAAGACATGGTATCTGAGCAGGTGACGAAACTGATAGTGCAATCCCGATTGCAGTGGAACGAGTTGACCGTGGAACAGGTAATGACACCTCGAAGCGACTTGCGCGCTATCGATTTCGCCGAGTTCAAACTCGCAAACATCGGTGATCTCGTGGCTGCGATGAGAAAGTTTGGCGAGCGACATTTGATTGTCATCGATAAGCAAAATCGATCACTACGAGGCATCGTATCGGCCCACAGCATCGCCCGCAGGATGCATGAACCGTTTGTCATCAGCGAGAGACGAGTTACGTTTTCGGACTCCTACTGGGCTAGAGCGGGATAAAAAGTGTCCTTCATTCAACCCGGGTGAGCAGGAATATCTGCAGTTCTGGTGAAGTGCGGTAAAGGTATGGCCGGGGCACTCCCCCTCTGCCCCAGGGCGCCCACCTCTCGGAAAATCCTGGGCAGGGCATGGGTGAGGTCATGGGGCTGGACGGCGGGGCAGACTGGGAGCGCGAGCGCAATATCATTTACATAATAGACTGCTGTAACCCAAAATTACTGTAATGTGTGACCTGCGCGTCGGGTTACTCAATATTCGAACGAAGGAAAGTGATATCAATGAAAGCATGGGTAGTGACGAAGACTGGAACACCTCGAGAGGTTTTGAAGATAGTAGATTGTGCAGTACCAGAACCAACTCCTGGCACGATTCGGGTTAAGGTATTGGCTGCCGGGGTTGGTTTACCCGACGTTTTGACGTGTAAAGGTAATTACCCTTTTATGCCACAACTGCCCTTTACCAATGGTCAGGAAGTCTGTGGTGTCGTCACCGATACAAATGGGAACAACGCATTCCAGTTAGGGCAGCGAGTGATGGGGGTAACTGCTTTTATCGAAGGTCACGGCGGTTTTGCGGAAGAAGCGCTTGTCTATGACCAGAATGTATTTCCCGTTCCTGAGGAAATGTCTGATTCTGAAGCCGCGGTATTCAACATTGCTTATCGAACAGGATACGTGGCTTTGGTTATTCGTGGTCAAATGAAAAAGGGCGAGACACTTTTGGTACACGGCGCCTCTGGTGGAACGGGTGCGGCGGCCATACAGATCGGGAAGGCACTGGGCGGTCGCGTTATTGCTGTGGCCAGCAACCAGCAAAAGTGCGAGAAGTGCATCGGCTTTGGTGCCGATGATGTTGTCGACAGCAGTCGTGAAGACTTTGTTGAGCGAATCCATGTACTTACACACGGTGTAGGGGTTGACCTAATATTTGACCCTGTTGGTGGGGACATATTCAATCGCTCTCTCAGTTGTCTTAACTTTGGAGGACGCCTCCTCGCTATCGGGTTCGCCAGTGGTGTATGGAGCGATGCCTCTACACAAGATCTCGTTTTGAATAATCGCTCAGTGATTGGTGTTTTGGCCTCGGTACCGACTCCTGAAATGTCAAAGGCAATGCAGGACGAACTATATGCCATGTATAAACTGGGCAAGATCAATCCTCATATTGAACGTACACATAGCTTCAAAGAGCTTCCCAATGCGCTGGCGGATTTAGACGAGCGGCTAATCATTGGTAGATCAGTCCTATTAATGGATAGGTAAGATTAAGAAAGCTCTTTGGCATTCTGCGCCCATCCAAGAACCGATACCGCGCACTCCCTCTGCCCCAGAGTCCTCGCGGCAAATCCTCGGCAGGGCATGGGTGGGTGAGGCATTACCCTGATCATGGCCAAGGTGGGCTACCCACTAGTGGACACAGGTAAGCAATCTGACAGGGCCTGCATGGCGATGTCTAAGATGGCATGAGAAACCCTAATCTGGATCAATATGCAGTCAAGATATCCCACACGTGAACCAGAGAAGGGTGCACCACACGTAATTTGCACGTTAGACTGAAACAACAGTTGGCAGCCACACCACTGCGGGAACGCCGATCAACGTCTAACTCAAACAACCAGGACGCAATTAGTGAAACTACACGCTGATTTACTGAGTGATCGCACGAACGGAACCAACTACAAGACATTACGTAGACAAGTCAAAAGTCTGGCTGTTGTGGCCTGCGGCTGCATCTTTAGTTTCGATGCCACTTACGCGCAATCGAGCGACCTCGGTTCATATCAGGGAACGATCAAAGTCTCGGGTACGGAGGTTGACCCCCAAGTTAGCTATAGTGCCAGCCTCAAAATCAGCCTGCCGGTTACAGACCGCGATGATGAATCCATCACTGCGGAGTTCCTTTCCGGCGAAGCTCCGAACGCAACTGTTTTAATCTCACAATGGGACGAAGCCCACACTGAAAAGTCGGCAGGCTCTGACGGTAAGTTCGCCAGTTACAAGTGCAAGTTGGCTGCGCCAAAGGAGATTCCTATGACACCGACTGGCGTTCTTAACGTGGATCTGGAGGAACATACGCATACGTTGTCTCTGACCCTGCTCGGGACCGCTGACGTTGAGCTCAACTGCGTGCATTCGACTTCGGGCGCGTACAAGGAAAAGAAGGGTATAGCGCTTTATTTTGGAACGGGCTCCCCAGGTATGCAAGATGAGCATCCTTTGCCATTCTCTGACGCTGCGCATTTGACCGCGAACTACACGCTGGTGCCGGGTGCCGCCGAAGAAAACCTGGGACCTATCGTGCAGGAGTGGGATCTTCGCTTGACTCAGTGACGATGCTCGGGATTTCCGGGACAGTCCCCCTCTGCCCCAGAGTCCTCTCGGCAAATCCTGGGCAGGGCATGGGTGGGGTCATGGGACTGGACGGTGGGGCAGACTGGGGTGCGGATTACTCCTACAATCACTCATCAGAACTTTACGGGATTATAGATCTTATGATTGATGCTGGTTTTGATTTTTTTAGTGATACCCCATCGCGTAAAGATCCACACACACATAGTCTGATGCTCCGTCGGTACTATCAAATGCTTTGGTCTAAAGACCTCCCAAGCGGCCAGATATTCTGCCTGTCGATGGCCAAGGAAAAGTATCTGCACTGGAGCAAATTCACCATGAGCAGCGATGCGATCAGCGATAGTTATCGAGGCGACAAGAGGATGGCTGCACTCATCTCAGAAGTCAAATCCGATGCCGGCGAATTGTTCACTCTAGGATCAACGATCGGGGCATACACTATTTTCCTTTCCTATAGGGTCGATCGCAAAAACACAATCATTGGGTCACGCGGTATGAATGCCAAGATCGCTGATCGCTTCGACCTTACACTCGAATCCGTCCGACGACATTACACAGTTGACGAATCGCAACTGCCGGATGTTCTTGAGCGTTACAATAACTACTTTGAGCTTTTCGTTGACTTCAAAGGGTATGTCGATTTTTTCCTGTTGCAGGATCTCGTTGACTCTGAATACTTTGTGAGATATTTTTTGCCCTTTGACGGCTTCAAGCGAAATAGAGCACCGGCGAATGCTGATGAATATCGAGCGCTTAAGGAAGCGACGGCGGCATTCATTCAAGCTCGCGGACAGAGAATGCTGGCAAGCCTTCCCTCTAGTACTGACTACCAAAAGTCACAATAGTTTTGAAAGATGCTGTTTCCTCAATCGTGCCCAATCTGGCGAGGAGTGCCTATCACTTTCTATGATGTGTATATAGGGGACCCAGAAGATCCCAACTTTGACCCAACCGGCGGCGATTGGAACGGCAACGCTCCTAACGAAATCACGCTACTTCCTAGTTTGGGCTATCAGGATCCTTTCCGGAGAGTGCAAGCACTCTGTAAAACGCACGGACTACCATGCATACAATCTGACTGGGGATGTTTGGTTGCTTTGGCATCTCCCGAGAAAATTCTGGAAATCCTGACCGAGTGGTATGGAGATGCACCCATACCATCTGATCGACATAATGATTCTGGTGGTGTTATCGATGTTCGGGATACCATTTCGAATCTGGCGCCAAGGAATTACGCCATAGTTGCACTAGAATCGTGAAGCAGACGCCCCCATCTTATCTCTCCGGTTGCTCATGGCCCACTCATGAGACATTGAACTCTGATTCAGAGTGGCCGCCTCGCAGCAAACCTGGAGCAGAGCATGACGTAATCTGGCGGGTCACTCTGGGGCGCGGGGATGGGGTTGATGAGGGCTGGGTGATTCAGTTTGAGCTATAATAATAGCAACGTTAGATTATCCCTATGAGTGTATTTATGAAGCGTTATCTATTGCCCGCTCTCCTTATTTCTTCCTGTGCAGTTGCCACACAAGCCATTGCCTCTGATCTAAACGATGCAGCTAACACAGCTAATGCCGCGCAGAATATCAAAAGTAATCTTGAGAAAAAGAATGACCGTTTTACAGATGCTGAGCGCAATGAGTACAAATCGCACTACGAGAAGAAATCGAAAGGTAAAAAGCATGATAAGGACAATGATCAAGGCGAACATCACGACAATAAAGGCCATGAGAAGCAATACTCTGGCCTGCCCCCAGGCCTACAAAAGAAAGTAGCCAATGGTGGAAGTTTACCGCCAGGCTGGCAGAACAAAGTAAGTAATGGCCAAGTTTTTTCACCCGAGCTACGCACCTACTCTAAACGCTCGCCTTACCCTTCACCTAAAGGCACATCGGACTACATCCTAGAAGATAAAGTTATTCGGGTAATGGATTCTACTAACGTGATTTTGGATGTGTTGAGCAACTAAGTAACGGTTAAAGAGAAGACTAGGCCTGGGTGCTGCAAACGTCGAGTCATCAGGTCCGTCGGGTATTTCCGTGGCTTGTTACCTGTGCATGGCGAATTCGTAATTCATCAATAGTATCAGCGGGTTAGCTATTGCAGCATCCGTGATTGATCATTACCCTTTCGCGCCATGAAAGAACCGATATTCCTCATTTTTCACCTGCTCACTACCTTGGCCAAGATGCTTAGGCCAGGAGGAAGCCGAACAATCATTGCCGAGAACCTGCTCCTGAAACAGCAATTGCTGATTCACAGCAGATCCAGAGAGCGGGCACCGAATCTAACCGTCCAGGATCGTGTACTACTCGGCTTCTGGTCACTGTTTCTCAATCCCAAACGAATTGCCCGCGCTGCTATCATCATCAAGCCGTCTACGCTAATGCAATTCCACACTGCCCTGAAGAAACGAAAGTACCGATTACTCTACTCCACAGGCAGCCGCAAGCCAGGGCCAAAGGGACCTTCAAAGGAAGTGATGCCCGATAGAGCGGGGCAGGCTCTCAATGCCATTGTCCAGATGAAAAAGCGTAACCCCCGTTTCGGATGTCCCAGGATTGCTCAGCAGATCAATCTGTCCTTTGGCCTGGACCTAAATAAGGATACCGTGCGGCGAATACTCGCAATCCACTACCGTCCAGATCCCAGTAGTAGAGGACCATCGTGGCTAACGATGCTTGGTCATGCAAAGGACAGTCTGTGGAGCGTAGATCTTTTTCGCTGCGAATCCATTGTGCTGAAGAGCCACTGGGTGATGGTGGTTATGGATCTATACACACGTCGCATTATTGGCTTCGCCGTCCATGCAGAACACGTTGACGGTCCAACGCTCTGCCGCATGTTCATCGACGCTACCTCCGGACAAAGCTGGCCAAAATATCTCAGCTCAGATAACGATCCACTGTTTCAGTATCACCGATGGAAAGCCAATCTGCGAATACTTGAAGTGGAAGAAGTAAAATTAATTCGGCATGTGCCAATGTCACAGCCCTTTGTTGAAAGGTTGATCGGCAGCATTCGTCGCTAGTTACTGGATCACACCTTTTTTTGGACTGCGACTGACCTGGAGAATAAGCTTCACAATTATCAGGCGTAATACAACCAGTACCGCACTCATTCTGGGAATAAAGGCAGAACTCCTGAAGAAACTACTGGCGGCAAAATTGTCGATATCAATCAGTACCGCTGGGATAGGCACTGTCGCGGACTATTTGAATTTCCAGTAGCGGCTTGAATTATCAATTCGCCAGGGAAGGTTGGGGAGGTGGTTGTTGTGTGGCGGTGCATATGGCTGCAGCGAGCTGGGAATCGGCTTAAAAGGAAAATCTGGTCAGGTAGTTTCGGGGCAAATCAGGACGACGCCTAAATTCTACTGTAGTGTAGATCTCTACCCAAATATTACTCGGAGCTCATATGGAACCGGCACTCAAACTGGCAATTGTCTCCTGCGGTCTGTTCTTTCTTACTGGCCTACTAACCGGCCTATGGAAGTATATTTGCATTGCACGCAGCCCCAGTGCGCAGGCACCGGTTTATGTAGACGTATGTCACCGCGCTTCATTGATGTATAGCTTCGCCTGCCTGGTGCTGGCCAAGTTTGTGGAGTTGTCAGTTTGGTCACCCTTGGTCAATTTCTGGGCCACGCTTGCACCCATCGTATTCTTTGCGAACGCAGTGCTTATCTACGCCGTGCATGGCTATCTGCGCGACACCGACAACCAACTTCAGAAACCCCATGTGCTTGGCCGTTCTACCATTTCGAATACGCAGATGGTGGTCTTTATGTGGATGCTGGCTGCTGCCGAAATAGGAGGATTCGTCGTGCTGTTTGCGGGCGCGATGAAGGGATTGTTTACTACCGCTTGACGGTACACTACTGAGATGCACCATAGGGATTGACAAGAGATTGATGTTCAACAGACATTCATACAATTCTTGCTTAAAAACTGGTGTTCGAATCATGGGTGTACGTTTTCCAGCATTTGCGCTGATTGTTTTCATCTATTGTATGAGCGGCTGCGCTGAGATTGAAACCACTCAAAGCAGTACTCAAATTGGCGCGAGTGCGCCAGTTACCACAAATTGCTCTGACCGCCAGTCACAGGGAACGCCGGATTCCAGCGCTTGTATTCCAGCTTTAACCAAACAGATTCCAATTGCTGACGAATGCCCTGACGATCCCTTAAAGTCTGCAGCCGGCGAGTGCGGCTGCGGCCAGCCTGACAAGAATTCGGATGGCGATCGACTGTATGACTGTTATGACGGCTTCCCAAGCAAACGCAGCACTACTGGCGCGCACCCGATTGACATGAACCTCTTCATGCAGGGCGTGTCATTAACAGCGGATAAGCACTGGCACAAAGAGGGTGTCGCGAAATGCTTTTCGCAGCGACAGGGTTTCGCCTGGGAGTCGATGGCTCACTCTGACTGGGCTTGCTCGGCGGAAGATCGGAATGATGGAATTGAAAGCAGCGACATATTCTTCAAGAACTATGTCCGCAAAAATCCTTCTACCTCTGAGCTGGAATACGTATTTCTGAAAAATAGATCTGGGACGTCTTTTGAGATTTATCGAACATCGCCGGCTGGGATATTTATATCTGTAGAGTCCGATCCGGACAGACTCCGGCGCTTTGATCAAGGTAATAGCCCACTGAAATGGGTCGATCGGTTTTATACAAGTACATTCAATACCGGTCAATCGTATACCGTCACGACCGCACAGCCATGCGCGGCAGCCGCAGTACAAATAGCGCCCTTTAGCGCCGACAGACTGGCCGGGCCGTACAATTTGAGTACCAGTGAGGACCTCGCGTTAGCCACGGCGCACTTGAACAAATCAGCGATGCCGAAGAATTTGTCCATCCCATCCGCTTGGTATACGAGCATACCTAAAGCGCTGGGATATTCAGGAGACGTCTGGTTAGTCACACGTGAGGATTATTGGTCACCGTTTATTCAAGGCGTATCGGGCGATGGTAGCGATCCCATTGCCCATTTTCGCTATGAGGAAAATTACGATTACCTTTGCGTCGGTATTGCGCCGGATGCGTGCCGAAGTGTAGGCATCGTGGGCTGGCGCGTAAAATATCACCCTACCTCGAACGCAGCTGTGCGAATACTCCGACACGCAGTTGTAACCAGGGTCGTATTTGAAAACGTTCCAGTCACGATGAGTAAAGAGAGTTGCTTTTCGGACTGACAATCCTGGTCAGGCGATGATGAAAATTGCGGCGCTGTCAATGCGTCTGACGTGGATGCAACTCGCGTCGACATGGGACGATCAATAGCGTCAAACACTGTTCCCGCTGATGGCTCAGCAAAAGGTGGGTAACCGCCCCGGAAAAATTGAACCAAGAGCGTTAAAACGAAGGCCACAAGCCTCCCCGGTGCTCACAGAACCCCGGCATCGAGCGCGCGGAAATGTGCGAGCCTCGGGTCACCCAGGCAAGCTGAAGTAAATGCAATTCGACTCTGACCCCTTTATTCAACAACTCGCGCCACGCTCCCTTTTACACCGATTTTGGTCTATCCTTGTCGCGAGGACACAGCCGCTTTTAATAACAAGGAGAAAATAGTGAAAAAATTCAGGATTCCCCTGCTTTTCTTGGTCACATCAGTTACCGCACTTCTGGGTGGCCAGGCTAACGCGACGACGGTGGGTGCTACAGGGAGCTACACTTCCACCGGCTGTGCTGCAACAGGGGGTTGCAGCGCCGTCTCGGGTGAGGGTACCGCCACATTTGACGGCAGTGGCATGATGACGGTAATTGCGAACTGGACTATCGAAGTTGGTGCCCCCACTACCGCAATTACTAGTAGAAAGGCGTACACCGGCTCCATCAACGGTTCGACTTGGACCAGTGATGGCAATTTTGTCATTACATACGAGGAGTGTAACGGTGTGGAACCCGTATGTTCGACCATGGGGGCGCTCCCGCAAACAAAGTCAGGTACGGTCACTCCCTTCTCCCTCAACATTTGCACGGGTGGCCCCAGCTGGCCGGAGACTGACATTACCCCTTTTAAATCACTATACGGAAGTCAGTTGTTGTGGCCTGTTACAGTGACTACAGATAATAGTGTGGCAGTGGTCGATGCGGACAGCGATTGTGTAGCCAACCCTGAGGATTTCTACCCGGACATCAGCCTCGATGGACGGACAGATACCGATAGAGATGGCATCCCCAATGACTGTGACGGTGCATGCATTCTCACCGGAATGCTTGCCGATACCGATGATGACGGCGATGGTTACATCGATACCGCTGATAATTGTCCTCTGGTTGACAACCCAGCGCAGGAAGACATTGATACCGACACCACTGGCGATCTGTGCGACAACTGCCGCGCCATTGCCAATCCTCTGCAGGAGGATGCAAGCGACGACGGTTGCGGGGATGCCTGTATCAAGGGCGGCTGTGCGGGGCCGATCTGTACTAACCCGTAACGAACTTTTCCGAGTCCAAGCCCACCTCTGTGTGGGCTTTTTATTGCCCTGTGCATGGCGAATTCGTAATTCATCAATCGTATTATTAGGTTAGCTATTGCAGCGTCTGCAATGGGCATTGAACCTTGTGCACCATGAAAGACGTGATATTCCTGATATTTGAACTACTGGTAGCCATTGCCAGGCTCTCCGGTCCCGGTAGCAGCCGAGCGCTCATTGCTGAAACCTGCTCCTGAATCAGCAACTGCTTGTCCATAACAGATCCAGGCAGCGCGCACCCAGGTATCGACAAGTTAACTGCCGCTCTCGGGCTGACGCTACACAAAAACGGCGAGGCTGCCCAACATCTGATTAACGCGTCAGCGCCCTTTCAGTCGAGTAACCGCTGTGTAAGACCGCCATAGGCATCGATACGACGGTCGCGTAAAAACGGCCACAGGCGCCGAACGGTTTCGATGCGGTTAAAGTCGAGCTTCACAAGCAATTCTGTTTCTTCGATGGTATCAGCCTGAGCGAGCACTTCGCCCTGGCATCCGGCCACAAAGCTTGAACCCCAGAAGACGGCTCCGCCAGGTTCAGTACCGACTCGATTGACGCTGAGCACCGGAATGCCATTGGCCACGGCGTGCGAGCGCTGAATGGTGATCCAGGCATCGCGCTGGCGCGCCTGTTCTTCGATGGTATCACTCGCGTCCCAGCCAATGGCGGTAGGATAAATCAGAAGGTCGGCACCGGCCATCGCCATCAGGCGCGCCGCTTCGGGATACCACTGATCCCAGCAGACCAGCACGCCCAGTTTTCCCAAGGAGGTGTCGATAGGCTCGAAGCCCAGATCGCCAGGGGTGAAGTAGAATTTTTCATGATATCCTGGGTCGTCAGGAATGTGCATCTTGCGGTATTTGCCCGCGAGAGTTCCATCGGCTTCTATCACCACTGCAGTGTTGTGGTAAACCCCCGGCGCCCGTTTTTCAAAGAGGGACGTCACGATCACGATCGCAAGTTCGCGGGCGATCGCGCCAAAGGTTTCGGTAGAGGGACCGGGAATCGTTTCGGCGAGTTCAAAGCGGGCGGGATCTTCCTGATCACAGAAATAGAGCCCGGTATGCAGCTCCTGAAGTACCACCAGCTTGGCGCCGCGCTGGGCGCTACGGCGAATAGCCGCGATACTCTTTTCAATGTTGCCGGCGCGGTCATCCGTACAGGACTGCTGCACCAAGCCTACAATTAATCCGCTCATACTACTCCTTCGGGAATCTGCATCGTCATGCAATGCAGGGAACCATGCTGAAGAATCAATGTGCTGCAATCTATACCGATAATTTCGCGATCGGCAAATGCCGTTCCAACGACATCCAACGCCTGGGCATCCGCCGGATCGTTATAGGTCGGAACGAGCACCGCGCCGTTGATGACCAGGTAATTGGCATAGGTTGCTGGCAGACGGTGGCCTTCGGAATCAAATTTTGCGGATGGCCAAGGCAGGGGCAGGAGGCGGTAACCCGCAAACTGCTTCAGCTCCTGCTCCATCGCTTTGAGCGAAGCAAAGTGCTCATCGGTCGGGTCATTACAGGATACGTAGACAATTGTCTTGTCCGGGCAGAGCCGGGCAAGCGTGTCGATATGGGCATCGGTATCGTCGCCAGCCAGATAGCCGTGCTCAAGCCACAGGATGGTCGAAGCACCCAACTCAGACTTCAGCTGCTCTTCGATCTGCCTTTTCGATAGGTGCGGATTACGGTTGGGATTCAGCAGACATTCGGTGGTTGTAAGCAGCGTACCCTGTCCATCACTCTCAATGCTACCGCCCTCGAGAATCAGGTCAACGGCCCTAATGGGAGTAGCTCCAAACGCACCGGCAGCATGCAACGTACGACTGACAGAGTTGTCTTTTTCAGCCTCAAATTTTCCGCCCCAGCCGGTGAAGGTAAAGTCGAGCAGTACCGGTTTTCCATCTTCTTCTATAGTGATCGGCCCAAAATCACGCGCCCAGGTGTCGTTGGTTGGAACATCCCACTTATCGGGCCGAATCAGGATGACCGGTTGAAAGCGCTCAATCGCCTTAACAATGGTGTGCACGGCATGCCGTGCCTCTGCGAGCACGGCACTCCAGTCGGATCGCTCATGCGGCCACACCAACAGGACGGCACTCTGTGACTCCCACTCTGCGGGCAGTCTTCGGTCCAACATATTCACTTGCGCAGTACTTCCGGCGTTTGAAATAAACAGCTGCATGCTAGCATATTCTGGACCAATACTTGATCTACAAAAGCCATAGGGGCTCGTCGTTAGAGCCAAAAGGAGGGCGCTATCCCTGTCCAGTTTTTGTTTGGTTTGATGACAAGTGCTATTCCGACATACAATCGGAGTCGAACCTGGCATTCCTCTCAGACATTCAGGGATTAGCAATGCAACAGCAACCTAGTGCCAATATGGTCCAACTCACGTATCTGATCTACGGCCTACATTTATTCAGTGCCATCAATGGCGTACTCACCACCGCGTTTGTCGTGACCGCTTTTCTCAGTGGCTGGCCGTCTATCCTTGCCATTTTGCTCAATTACATAAAACGCGAAGCGGTACTGGGCACCTATCTGGAATCGCATTTTCGTTGGCAAATTCGCACCTTCTGGTTTGCGTTGCTGTGGTTGGGAGTAGGCGCACTTTTAGTTATTACGGTTATTGGTATACCGCTGGCATGGATTTTAGTCGTGCTTGTTGGTTTATGGGTCCTGTATCGCATGGGGCGTGGTGTGGCCCGATTGATGAATCAGCAGGATATGCCGGTCAATTGAATACCCCACTTCGCTTGCTGAAGGTGTTCCATTAACCGGTTGTTCCGATTGCATTCGCTCTGCGGGTAGCTAGCGTCTGGAGTGCGTCAAATCAAATCGGCCTTCTGTAGCATGGCAACCTCCCCGTCTGGGCGGAACTGCTAATGGCAATTCTGCTTCTCGGCCTGATCGCTCAATAGACGGTGCACTATCTGTTGCACCGTATGAAGTGGATGTGGCAACTGCATCTCGTCTACCACGCAGATACGCTTTCGACACTATCCGCCGCGACGAGTGCGCGTGTATACTCTTGGGAAACTAATGCTTCAGGAGAATGGCCATGAAGAAGAATTTTCTTTCCCTTACCCTGGCGTCGCTCGCACTGCATGGCCTTAGCGCGCAGCTAGCGACGGCAGACATTGTCATTTTGAAGGGCGGCGACCGCCTCAGTGGCACCATTGTCAGCAAGGACGAGAAGCAGCTTACGCTGCAAACAGTTTATGCCAAGGATCCGATAACACTGTTGTGGTCCGAGGTTACGAATATTGAGACCGACGAACCAGTGCGCTTCATGCTCAAGGATAAAACGCTAATGAACGCGCAGGCGACACCGTCTGGTGAGTCCACCGTGGTGCTCAAGTCGGGAGAGTCCATTACTACCACGCCGTTGCCGATGAGTGACATCACGTATATCAATCCGCCACCGCATGTCAGCGGCGAGGGTGTCAGCTTCAGCGGTCGCGCAAATCTCGGCCTTACAGCCAATCGCGGCAATACTGATACCGACCAGCTGTTCTACGACGCGGAAGCGGTCGCACGCAGCCTGAAAGACCGTTTCACGATCGGTGCCACTGGCGTTAACGCAAAGGACGAGGGCGAAGACACCACGCGCAATAACCGTGCATATATGCAATATGATTACTTCCTGACTGATAAGTGGTACGCCTATGCCAATACAGATCTGCAGGAAGACAAGTTCAAGGACCTCAACTTGCGCACTACTCTTGGGGGCGGCGCCGGTTACCAGTTCTTTGATACTACGCAACGCAGTCTGGCGCTTGAAGCCGGCCCGACCTATGTCAACGAGGACTACAAAACGGCAGATGACCAGAGCTTTGGAGCCGGACGCTGGGGGCTGCAGTATCGCGAAAACCTGTTTGGCGACGCGATACAGTTCTTCCACAACCACGAGGGGATCGTGAGTATGGAGGACACGGAGGATGCGATTTTTCGTGCCCAGACAGGGCTACGTTTTCCAGTGGTTGAAAATCTTAGCGGGACACTGCAGTACAACATCGACTGGCAGAATAATCCCCCCGACGGTTTTGACGATACCGACTCAGGCGTGATTGTGAGCATGGGCTACCTCTGGTAGGGCACGCATACACGCAGATCGCTTTGTCACCTTATTTATCTCACCCTAACGGGATAGAAGGTAGGGTACGACGTGTCCAGCGATGTGTAATGACTTGGAAAGGAGGAAACTGTAGATGGACAGAATAGAGAAGTTGAAGAATGACGTTTACAGTTTTGAGGAGCTGGATACCCTGGAGAAAAATGCGACCAAACTGGCCGATAGGGAGACGCTGCATCTGATTGCATTAAGCCGCGCATCAAAAACTGCAAAAGGAGAACAGCCAAAAGTCGTAAGCCCCGAAGATGAGACAGCTCGAGCTCGGCGGGACCGTAAGCGAAAAAATGCACAATCCAAATCAGGTTGATCCAAGCGCTCTGACCCAGAGCGCCCACCTGCAGCACACTCCGGGCGGGGTGTTCGTCTCCCGACCCGTAACCGTCCAGTATTTCCCTTTCGCCCAAACGTTTGCAATTACCTTTGTGTGGATATTCCCATGAGCGTCTCATTACATCTGGTCTGCCCGTATTGCCAAACCACTATACGTGTGCCTTCAGAAAAGCTGGCAAAAGGCCCCAGGTGTGGCCAATGTCATCAAGCGGTATTCACTGGCCATCCCATTGAACTCACAGCAGCAACGTTTGCCAAACAGCTGGAGCGCAATGATATTCCGGTGTTAGTGGATTTCTGGGCACCCTGGTGTGGCCCATGTCGTACGATGGCACCGCAGTTTGAAATAGCGGCTAAACAACTTGAGCCGAATATACGTTTTGCGAAGATCAATACGGAAGCTGAACAAGCGCTCGGCGCACGTTTCAATATTCGCAGTATTCCCACGATGAAACTGTTTCTGCATGGCAACGAAGTGGCAAGTCAATCGGGTGCAATGAGTGCCCACGACATTGTGAGGTGGGTTAATTCAGTCGTGCCCTCTGCAGCCTAGGGAGGCGTAATCAGCCTGTAAGCTGTAGTAACCCGATTTGAGGTCGCCGCGCTGCTGACCCTTCCCAAGGTTTATCGCCGCTGCGCGCATACGATCCCGAAAACTGACTCATCCCGGGTTCGGAATACGCTCGGTTTCGGTTACAATGCCGCCGGCCCCCAGAAAAACCGGTTACCTTTCTTCCACTGACAGAGTCAGTTCGGCTCTCTCCCTGCCTCCCATAATCGGCAGGCCGAAGGTCCAGATTCTTCTGGCCCCATCATCCTATTGATTTATATGGGTTTTATGGAGGTAAGAGTAACCGCGTTTGGGGCGAGCTCCATCGATCGGAGCCGGAGGGTGTACCCCCCACTATTTATATCAACAACCACACAAACCACACAGGACAACTGATACATGCTGACAGCCAACAAACTGGAAAAAATCATCGAACTGGAAAATAACCTCAAATCACAGTACCAGGCTCAACTGGATACCAAAACCGCAGACCTCGAACGCTGCCAGCTAGAACGCAGCCAACTGCAGGCCACCATCGCCACCCAACTGCAGACCATCACCGATTTGTCTGGCAAGGCCTCGGTCAATCAGAAGCTCGAGCAGCAGAACCGCGAGCTGCATAATCGCAGTGAAAATATGAAGGAAGAAGTAGGCACCCTGAAGCTGCGCATCAAGGGTCTGCAGAATGACCTGTCTGAGGAACGCAATCAGGTCAATGAATTGAAGAAATACGATCCAGTGAAAATGAAAAAGAGCCTGGATGATAATAAGAAGCGGCTGGCCGAGAAAACCGGCGCGGCAGAGGTGCTGCAGAAGTCCTTGGGTAAAACCAAGAGTGAGAATGCGGAGTTGCTGAAGAAGGTTGCTGAGTTGGAAGCCAGGGTGGCGGAGTTGGAGCCTGCTGTGGTTGACGCTGAGGATGCTCAGGAAGATGCCGAAGCGGCATAGGGAACTAGGCATACATGGTGATGGAGAATATCGGTTTCCTGGCCGCAGTACTGACCACGTTCTCCTTTCTGCCTCAGGCGCTGCTCACCCTGCGGACTCGTAAAACCGATGAAATATCGCTGACCATGTACCTGATGCTCAACCTGGGGATCGCGTGCTGGTTGGTGTACGGCTTGGTCGTGGACGATCTTGCTATCATCCTGGCCAACAGCGTTACCTTGCTCTTTTCCCTGCCCATCCTTCTGGTCAAGAGCAGCAATAAACTCGCCGGGCGGGAGTGAGACAGCCGGCTTCAATATTCCGTTGTTGTGCGCTTCAAACCAGCGATCGGATCACTTGGCGATCAGCTTGCCAATCACCAGGCCGGCGATGGCGGCAATCAAGACCAGATTAGTTCCATTTCCTGCCCCGGCCTGACCTTTCGCTGCCGCCAGTTCCTGCGATATCACGGATGCAAGATCTTCACCGGCGCTCGGCGCCACCGCTTCCGGCGCCAACACCATTGACCGCGAGATCGCCCATAGCATCAGGCTGGTACCCAACAACAAACCACACAGCAACAGTGCCGCCTGCCACTGCGGCATCCACTGCGCCAATACCCAAAACAGCGCCATAAGGGCGCCGCCAAGCGACAGCACAAACAGCATAGCTGCGAGAACACCTATCCCCATCCCGATAGCGATGCGCCTGCCACGCTGTGCTGCTGCACCCCAAAATACGCGAGCCAATAACCTGATCATGGCCGTGCCCTACCGCCGCCCCAACGAGCCAATGACAAGCCCGATCAACAGCGCGATCAACGCAGACTGGATTGGTTTTTCAGCAATCTGTGTCTCAATAGATCCGGCCGCCCCCCTGGCCTTGTCGGCAGCAATTTCCGCAGCCTGCCGGGTGCGATGCAGCAGGTGATCGGCCTCATCATGCAGTGTCTTGGCGCCATCGGTCGCGGTACTTGCGGCCATATCCTTGAGCAGGCTGGTCAGTTTCGCAAGATCGTCCCGAATGGTCTGGATCTGCTCGGCAAGCTGTAGGGTTTCCTGTTTGGGGTTGGCAGTGTCGGGCATCGTACTATCCTCTTGGGGAGACTGGGCGGGCGATTCGTCCAAACCATGGTAGTCGCAAATTCACTAGTCGTCACTGACAGAAGCGACGGATGGCGACATAAGCTGCCAGGTGCAGCCGAATCTGGTGTACTCCAGCAATGGGGATTATCATCCATCGAATACAATCGAATACAATCAAGTCGATCTCTCCCATCAATCGGTTAATGCGAAATGCAAGGACAGTGTAATGACGACGTATCTGTATTGGATTATTGTCATCGCCGCAATGGTAGCGGCGCTATGGATAGTCGGCGGCCTGCTCAAATACTGGGGCGCCGCTGTGGTGTTGGCCGCGCTGATCGGCGCCGTCGGAGCTTCGGCATATTATTTCCACTACCAGCAGATTCTGGTAAAGCGCTGGGGCGGTGTGATGAACGTCTCGGTACCCGATGGACAGCGGCATCTCGGTGTCACCTGGAAAGACGACCATCTGTGGATCGAGAGTTTTGATCCGGCCAATAACACCTGTGAATTTCGCGAGTACTCGCGCGGCGATTTACTGCAGGGCCGGGTGATCATTAAAAACTGCAACCCCCTATAGATACTCATCGCGTGACCACGCCAGTCCCGATCGATCCTGTGCCTATTGATATTCGCAGCAGGCGCCTGCGGATGGAAAACTGTCCTTTATGCACTCGAATGTTATCCCTGACATTTCACCACTTGATTCCGAAGAAAGTTCATCGCCGCAGGCGCTTTTCTCGTCAATATGATTGCACCACGCTAAACCAGGGTATCTATATCTGCCGGGACTGCCATCGGCACATCCACAAGACCTATGATGAGATGCGACTTGCGAATGACTACAGCGCGCCCGATGCACTAGCAAACGATCCTGCATTGCAGCGCCATTTTCGATGGCTGGCCAGGCAACGTCGGCACCACCAGGAATGACGACATGAAAAGACCTGCTTTGATATTGGTACTGGGAGATCAACTCACCGCTGAGCGCGGTGCCCTGCACGATGCCCGACCAGGTATCGACACCATCATCATGGCCGAAGTGCGGGAGGAGGCCTGCTATGTACCCCACAATCGTCACAAGATCGCGCTGATTTTCTCAGCCATGCGTCACTTCAGGAACGCGCTGCGCGAGAGTGGGTTTTCCGTCATCTATTATCAATACGAGGATGGCAAGGAATCGTTGCTGGACGCAGTGCAGGATGGCCTGTTGCACTGCGATGCACACGTGTTGCGCTGCTGCGAGCCGGGAGAATTTCGACTGGTATCGGAGTTTCGCAATTGGCAGTTGTCGGTGCCGGTGGAACTGGTCGACGATGACCGTTTTCTCGCATCCCATGAGGACTTTTCTGAATGGGCTCTGGGGCGCAAGCAGCTGCGAATGGAATATTTTTATCGGCTCATGCGCAAGAAGTATGGCATCCTGCTGGATTCAGGCGGTGCACCTGAGGGCGGAAGCTGGAACTACGATATCGAGAATCGTCGCGGCTGGCGCAATACCGAGGAGATACCGCATCGGCCCGGGGTCACCATTGATCCGATTACCGCAGATGTAATGAAATTGGTAACTCAGGAATTCCCCGACAATCCCGGGGATCTTTCCCACTTCTACCTGGGCGTCACTGCGGCCCAGGCGGAAGACCACTTCGATTGGTTTCTTAAGCATGCCCTGGCCCGCTTCGGTACTTACCAGGATGCATTGGCGGAAGAGTCCCAGTACGTGTTCCACAGCCTGATATCCATGTATCTTAATATTGGACTGCTGGATCCGCTGCAGGTATGCCGTCGGGTAGAGACTGCCTGGCGGGATGGGCATTGCGAGCTGGCCACCGCTGAAGGATTTATTCGGCAGGTGCTCGGTTGGAGAGAGTACGTACGCGGTGTTTACTGGCTGATGATGCCGGAATATAAAGAGCGCAACAGCCTGCAAGCGCATCGCCCGCTACCGCAATGGTTCTGGACCGGGGATACCGAGATGCGTTGCCTGCAGAGCGCATTGCGTCAGACGCTCGACCTGGGCTATGCCCACCATATCCAGCGCCTCATGGTGATCGGCAATTTTGCGCTGCTGACAGGACTCGATGTGGAGCAGGTCTGTGCCTGGTATTTGGCGGTTTATGTCGATGCTTTCGAGTGGGTGGAACTCCCCAACACGCTGGGGATGGCGCTGCATGCTGATGGTGGACTTATGGCCAGCAAACCCTATGCCGCCAGCGGCAAGTACATCCAGCGGCAGGGCAACCACTGCAAACAGTGTCGCTATAATCCGATGCAGCTCACGGGGGAACATGGCTGCCCTTACAACAGCCTGTACTGGCATTTTGTCGATCGCAATCTCGATATGCTGAAGACCAATGCCCGCATGGCACTTACCGTAAAAAACTGGATGCGTAAAGACGCCACAGAGAAGGTGGCCATTCTGAATTGGGCGGACAGCGAACTTACCCGGTTGGCGCCGCTGAAGATACCGGCGAGTTAAGCGGCCTTATTCGACCATTGATCATTTCCCGGACACGCTGGGCACCCGAAACCTGAACTGCGTGCCCTCGCCGACAACCGACGACATCTGCAGATTCAATACGAGTGCCTGGTTGATTTTTTCAACGATGGAAAGGCCAAGCCCAGCACCCGCGGTTCCCACTCCACTGTTCTGCAGTTTCACAAATTTACCGAATATCGCCTCATGTTGCTCCACCGCAATGCCGATGCCTGTATCTGAAATGAGGAATTCGACCACGCCCCCATTCACTGTGGCGCAACAGCACACTTCCCCGGAATCGGTATAACGGACAGCATTGGACAGCAGGTTACGCAATAGACGCAGCAGCAGTTCCTCATCGGTCCACACCAGCACATTATCCATACTCAGATTCCAGGTGAGACCTTTGCGGACGCACAACGGGGCAATCTCCAGATCAATTCGGGCACAGAGCTCGTCGAGTCGAACACAGGCAGGGTTTACCCGGAAGTTACCCGCGTGGAATTTTCCGAAATCCATCAGGCTATCGAAATGCGTGGCCATCTTTTGAATACTCTTTCGCAGGTCTTCAATAATTGGCACTGTCTCTGCTGGTGGGTTTGTCATTAACAGGGTGTCGGCAAGTATGGTCAGAGCAAATAGCGGTTGCTTGATATCATGACTGGCTGCCGCCATAAAATAGGATTTCGATTCATTGGCGGCCTGTGCTTCAAGCAAAGCCTGATAGGTCTTGCGGCGCTCTTGTGCAACAGTTTTCTGCGCTGAAATCCGTTCAATCAGAATGCTGCTCAAAGCGATACCGAGGGCCAACATGAGCACCAGTACCACCCAGGGAGTCCAGGTGCGGCGGGCTTGTACATAGGTCGGACCAGGCGTTGCTACCACCAACCAGTTTTGCTTGGCGAAGCTGATCCTGGCTGTTCCACTAAAACCTTGTTGCAAATCTGCGATCGCAGGCACAGGCGTAGCGCCTTCAACGGAGGCACGGGATGACGATGCCCTGGTGTGGTACCACTGCGAGACTGCTGGCAGCGCTTCGTTGAACAGGTACAAGTCAACATTTGCATTGTTTTCGAGCAGGGCTTCATCGAACAGTTTCCCTATGACATAAACTCCAACAGCGAAGCCGACCAGGTTGGTGCGACGAGCTGCGACCGTATCCAGTGTCGTGTCCGGGCGATAGACTGGCACGGCAAGCAGCATAGAAGGTATCGGCTGATCCAACTGCATGAGAGCAATAGGTGACGCCATACTCAATTGGCCCGTATCACGGGCACGCTCTAGAGCCGCACGCTGCGTCATTTCAGACCCGAGGTCGAAACCTATCGCGACTTGGTTGCCTCCCGTTGATGGGTGTACATATTGCAGCGGAAAGTACTCATCACGCGGCGCCACGGGGACGCGTTTCCCAACACTATTGATTTCATATAGCCGCACACCCGCATGGGCTTCATTGCGCATCTGGTTTTCCCACGCTGCCGGATTCGTTACCCGTGGAATCCATCCCAATCCCTGTGCGCCGAAATCGTTTTTTCGATCTTCAAATTCCGCCGCCGTATAACGCCGGAATTCATCCTGGCTGACGTGCTCAGATGCGTAAAGGAAAGCTCTTATGGCTTCGAGATTGCGTTCAGCCGTTTGCAATTCTTCCGTTACACTGCGTGCAGCAATAGACGATTCCCGTACCAGAGACTGTGAGACCTTGTCCGTCTCAAAGCTCCACAGAATTGTAAAAGCGCAGACTGCAGCTGCCGCAACCGTACTGTTGAGAATGATCGCTGGAACGACCGGGCTAGCCCTAAAGCCTTTGCGGTGTTCTTTCCAAAACCGGGCGAACAACCAGGCTATCGGGGCGAAGATCACCATGCCGCAGTAATCGCCCAGCCACCACAACCCCCAGGTCACCCCAACCACGTCATCAGGCACCAGACCCAAAATATACAGGCTACCGACGCCACCACTGGCCGCGATAGTACAAGCGAGGCCAATCGCAATACACCCCTTGAGCAGTTCTGCGCCGCTTGCGGAGTAGGGTACTTTGGGGGAAATGCGCTTGAGCATTTCACCTGCGACCAAAGCCGAAAGCGTGGAGGCAGCGGAAATAGCGAACCCAGCACAAAGGATGAGCGGTGTAGCAGGAAAAGGCAGTTGCGTTAGATTGGTAACAAAAGCGCCCAGAAAAATGCCCGGCAGAGTCGAGCGCCCCGCCAATAAAACAGCGGCCAGAGCAACGCCTGAAGGCGGCCAGAGCAAGGTGGCATTCCAATGTGGCAGCAATGCAAAAAGGAAGCCCAACTGCGCCCCGATCGCATAGCCTGCCGCAATAAAGAGTGTGTTGTAGAGACTGGCAGGCATTGCGGCTTTCACAATCGAAGCCCGATACACGCAGCGCAGATGTCTATTTGTTGGAGCTGACGAGCGACACGTAATGAGTGGTGAGGGGTCCAGGGCATACCATTCTCGCTAGAGCGCTTCATGGGTAATAAGTCTTGAGCGCCCCTATGCCGAAGAGGGCACTACCAGCAGAGATTTCTTCGCTACGCAACGTTGGTCAATCTATCTCATGCTGCCGTATTATTCCACTGTGCAGGGGAACTCATCCGGCAATGACAGGAAACCCACTAGTCAGTACCATGAGTACGCCTGCATGACGGCCTAACCCAATAGAGCATCTATCCATGTTATCAACCCTGCTGATCCTGACCGCAGTGCTGTTTCTTGCGCTGCCATTGCTGTTGCTGATAGTACTGAACATAGCCCCCCGCCCGTTGCTGCAGTGGGCTGACAAGCTCGCCTACAAGGCGCTGGACGTGGAGGCGTATAACCGCGCCAGTCCCTACAACGCACCCGGCTTCAAACCCGTACATAC